>CAIZKE010000058.1 GCA_903933475.1 uncultured Alphaproteobacteria bacterium
ACCTGCAGGCAGTCCACGTCCGGCCGCCAGGTAAAGCAGAGGCCGAAATCCCGCCAGCCACCCGTGAGGGTAAAGGCGACATCTCCGCGCTCGGTCCGGTCGAACTGCAGGTTCTCGGCCTCGAGGACATGCTCGACGACGTCCAGGGGGTCTTGGCTGAACAGGCCCTCGTCCTCGGACAGGAAAGATTCCATACGCCCGAATGCCTCCGCGCTGGGATCGAATCGTCGATCGGTCGGGAGGACGCTAATCCGGATCGGGAGATTCCCTACAGTGGGATTCACCCTGTTGCCGCGCCTTCAGGGCGCAGACCTGTGGATCATTTCGCAGCGGGCTTACGTGGAGCCCGCGGCGGGGCCGCAGCGCGCAGGCTGGCGACCTCCTCGCGAAGGGCGGCAACCTCGGCCCGGAGGGCTTCGATTTCGTCGCGACGCACGAGGTCAAGCTCGGCCACCCAGCGGTCGGCTTGGACGCGGAAGGCCGCCTTGGCCTCTTCGCCCGCGCTTTGCGCCAGTCCCATGGCGGCGTTGGTCAGCCGGGCCATCTCATCAAGGAAGGGGTTCTGTGTCTGCATGGGAGCAATATGGCCCCATCAGGGATGAAAACGAAGACCTTCTCGGATAGAGTTTTGTGCGTAATCACACGGAGACCTGCCTTGGCCCTGCCCTATCCGCAGATTGACCCCGTCCTGATCCAGATCGGGCCCTTGGCCATCCGCTGGTATGCGCTGGCCTACATTGTCGGCATCCTGGCCGCATGGCGCTATGCGATCGCCCTGGTCGACCGGGCCGACCTGTGGGCGAAACGGGGACCGCCTGTGGATAAGCCGGGTCTCGAGGACCTGGTCCTGTGGATCACCCTGGGGATCATCGCCGGCGGGCGACTGGGCCACGTCCTCTTCTACACCCCCGGCATCCTGCTCTCCGACCCCTTGGAGGTACTGAGGGTCTGGAATGGCGGCATGAGCTTCCACGGCGGCTGCCTGGGGGTCCTCCTGGCGGTCGGGCTGTTCGTCCGGCGTCGGGGGCTCGACCTCTTCTCCGTCGGAGACCTGATCTGCGCCGTGGTTCCCATCGGTCTCTTCCTCGGGCGC
The DNA here is from genome assembly GCA_903933475.1 of uncultured Alphaproteobacteria bacterium. GTDB lineage: Bacteria > Pseudomonadota > Alphaproteobacteria > Caulobacterales > Caulobacteraceae > Phenylobacterium. Next base: position 1,094 of record CAIZKE010000058.1, read on the forward strand.
ATCGCAAACTTCATCAATGGCGAACTCTGGGGCCGACCCACGGACCTGCCCTGGGCGATGGTGTTCCCGGCGGCAGGCCCCGAACCCCGGCACCCGAGTCAGATCTACGAGGCCCTGCTGGAGGGCGTGCTCCTGTTCCTGGTCCTGCGTTGGGCAACGCACAAGCGGCGCTGGCTCGCAAGGCCGGGGGTCGTCGCGGGGATCTTCTTCGCCGGCTACGGCCTCTGCCGGATCTTCGTGGAGACACTCCGCGAACCCGACATCTACATGCCCGCCTTCCCGATGGGCGTGACCATGGGCATGATCCTCAGCCTTCCCATGGTCGCCTTCGGCGCCTGGCTGATCCGGCGAGGACGGGTCCCGGGCGACCGCGCGCCGTGAGCCTGGCCAGACGCCTCGCAGATCGGATCCGGAGCGCCGGACCGGTCAGCGTGGCCGAGTACATGCACCTTTGCCTGCATGACCCCAGCGACGGTTATTATGCCGTGCGCCCGGCGATCCGGGCCGATGGCGACTTCATCACCGCGCCCATGGTCAGCCAGATCTTCGGTGAACTGATCGGCCTCTGGATGATTGAGGTCTGGAGGCAGATGGGTCGGCCCGATCCGGTCCGGCTTATCGAGCTGGGCCCCGGCGACGGGACCCTGATGTCGGATCTCCTTCGGGCCGCCCGGCTGGAGCCGGACTTCGCGGCCGCCATTGACCTCTGGCTGGTGGAGCCCTCCCGCCCCCTGCGGGTACAGCAGGTACAGAGGCTGGGTGCCGTGGCGCGCCATGCGGAAAGCCTGGACGAGGTTCCCGGCGGCGCGCCCCTGCTCGTGGTCGCCAACGAGGTCCTCGATTGCCTGCCGACCCGGCAGTGGGAATTCCGCGGGGGTGCCTGGCGCGAGCGTCGTATCGGTCTGGCCGGAGCCCAGCTGGTCTTCGGGCTCGCTCCGGCTCCAGGCCTGGACGGCGCCCCGGAGATGGCACCCGAGGGGGCGGTCTTCGAACGCTCGCCCGCCCAGGAGGCCCTGGCTTCGGAGCTTGGTGCCCGGATCGCCAGTGAAGGCGGGGCCGCACTTCTGGTCGACTACGGGCGCGGGACGCCGGGCCTCGGCGATACCCTTCAGGCCGTGTCCGGACACCGCAAGGTCGACCCGCTCGAGCGCCCGGGCCAGGTGGATCTGACCGTCCACGCCGACTTTCCCTCCGTGCTGGCGGCAGCCCGGCGGGAGGGCGTCGAGACCCGGGGTCCCATGGCGCAGGGCGATTTCCTGAGGGCCCTTGGCCTCGAGGCCCGCGCCAGGACCCTCAGCATGGCCCAGCCCGAATCTGGAGAGCGGATCCGGCGACAGGTGGAGCGCCTCGCCGGAGCGGGCCAGATGGGCGACCTCTTCCTGGCCGTCGCCCTTCACTCCCCTGGCCTCAGGCCGCCGGGATTCGGAGCCCAGACATGAGCGGAGCACCGCCGACCTTCCTGACCTCGCCACGTCTTGACGTTGCCGGAGTGCGGCATGCCTTTTTCACCCGCCAAGGCGGAGTCTCCTCGGGGATCTATGCCAGCCTCAACCTGGGCCGCGGGTCCCGGGACGATCCCGCTGCGGTCCTGGAGAACCAGGCGCGGGCGGCGGCGGCCCTCGGCCTGGAGGCCGACTCCCTGGCCATCGCGTACCAGGTGCACTCTGCTCGGGTACACGTCGCGGAGCATGCCTTTGGCGATGACCGTCCCGAGGGTGACGGCGCGGCGACAGTAACGCCCGGCGTGCTGTGCGGGGCCCTTGCAGCGGACTGCGCCCCGGTCCTGATGGCGGATCCCGCGGCGCGGGTGGTCTGCGCCGTCCATGCTGGCTGGCGCGGCGCCCTCGGCGGGGTGATCGAGGCCGGGGTCGCGGTCATGACCGGACTGGGGGCGTCTCCGGGACGCATAGTCGCAGCGGTGGGCCCCTGCATCGGCCCGCAGTCCTACGAGGTCGGCGAGGACTTCCGCCGGACCTTCCTGGACGCAGATCCCGGCAGCGCCTCGCGCTTCCACGCCACCGACAGCTATTCCATCGCCTTCGACCTGCCCGCCTATGCCCTCGACAGGCTCAGGCGGGCGGGTGTGGAACAGGCCGAGTGGATCGGCGCCGACACCTATTCCGATCCCGAGCTGTTCTTCTCGAACCGCAGGGCCCTCCACCTTCGGGAACCCGATTTCGGACGCCTGCTGTCGGCCATCGCCCTGGTCTGATGGGATTCCACCGGGAGGGGCCTTGCCCCCTTCCCGCGCCCTGCTAAAAGCCCGGCAAGGCGAAATGAGTTGGAGAGTCCTGATGAAGCTGCTTGCTGGCAACTCCAACCGGACCCTGGCCGAGGCCGTCGCCTCCCACCTCGACCTTCCCCTGACCCGGGCGCAGGTGAAGCGCTTCTCGGACAACGAGATTTTCGTCGCCATCGAAGAAAATGTCCGCGGCGAAGACATCTTCGTCATCCAGTCGACCAGCTATCCGGCCAACGACAACCTGATGGAACTGCTGATCTGCATTGATGCCCTGAAGCGGGCGTCGGCACGGCGGATCACGGCGGTCATGCCCTATTTCGGCTATGCCCGTCAGGACCGCAAGACCGGTGGCCGCACGCCCATTTCGGCCAAGCTGGTTGCCAACCTGATTACCCGTGCAGGTGCCGATCGGGTCCTGACGATGGACCTGCATTCCGGCCAGATCCAGGGCTTCTTCGACATACCGACCGACAACCTGGTGTCCGCGCCCCTGATGGCAGGCGACATCAAGAGGCACTACGAGAAGACCGAAGACCTGCTGATCGTGTCTCCCGACGTCGGCGGCGTGGTCCGGGCCCTCGCCTTGGCGAGTCGGCTCAATGCAGAACTGGCCATTGTCGACAAACGTCGCTCGGGGCCGGGCAAGAGCGAGGTCGCCAACATCATCGGCGATGTCGAGGGCCGCCGACTGATCCTGTTCGATGACATCGTCGACTCGGCCGGGACGCTCTGCAACGCCGCCCAGTCCCTGGTCGACGCCGGCGCCATCGAGGTCTCGGCCTATGTCACCCATGGCGTACTTTCCGGCGCCGCCTATGACCGGGTGCAGAACTCGGTGCTGAAGGAACTGGTGATCACCGACTCGATCGAGGCGACAACCCAGGTGGCCGGAGCCTCAAAGATTCGGATGGTCTCTTGCGCAGCCCTGATCGGCGAGGCCGTGCGCCGGATCGCCAACGAGGAATCGGTCTCGAAGCTGTTTGACTGATCCTGCGGGTTTACTCCCTCCGCCGAAGCAGGGAATAAATGCCATTGTCCGCACGACCCGCCGCGGAAGCCCCGGGGAATAACAGCCGTGTCCCAAGCCTCAAGAACCGTCATCACACTTGCTGGCCTCGCGGCCATGGCCCTTGCCCTGGCTGCCTGCAGCCCAACGCCCCTGACTGTCGCGGCAAGCAAGCCGCCGGAGATCGTCATCGGGCCGCGCATCATCGATCAGGCCGGTGCCTACCGGAACTTCGTCGACCGGACGACTGCGATCTCGCCCAACTTCACCGATGGCGCCTCGGTATCCAGCGCGGTGGCAATCGGAAGCACGATAGAGCCCAGCCAGATCATGCAGGGCGCTATTGCCTACGGGGCGATTGTCGCCCTTGAGGAGCCCGCCTTCGTCGCCGGCGTCCGCGCCCAGGCGATCGGAGACGTCCAGAGGGCCCAACTCGCCGAGTCCCTGACGGCCAATCCCTACAACGTCCTGGCCATCCGCGGGTCCGGCGAGGCCGCCAACCGGGTGACCCTGGTCCTCGCCGAGGACGGCCAACGCCTCTACGACGCCGGCAAGGCGGTGAAGCAGTCGGCATACGGCGTCCAGAAGCAGGCCTGGTCGAAGGTGGAAGTGGCGGACCGGACCGGGCGGCTGGCCAGCGCCAAGGCCCGGGCAGCGGTCCTGTTCGACAGCGACCTCAGCGAAGCAGACCTCAGGAGCCACGCCGCCCCGCGGCAGCCCCCTGGCGGCCCCGTCGAACCGCCCTACACCCAATCCGTGGTCCGGGCCGTCGCCGTGGCGGCCCTGGCCGTTCTGGGTCAGGCCGGCCCGGCCCGGAACGAAACTGTCAACGCCGTCATGCAGGACGCGAACATCGGCAGCTGCACCCGCATGACCAAGTTGAACCTCAACCAGTGCCTGGCCGTCTCAAAGCCCCATTACGAGGACATCTTCTGCCTCGGCCAGCACGTCATGATGGACAGCGGCAGGTGTGTCATCAAGGCGTCCGGCCAGAAGGAACCCTATGAGGCGCGCTTCGTTCCGACGGTGAGGCCAAATCCACCGGCCAAGACGGCCGCACCGCCGCGCAAGCCTCCAGCCAAGAAGAAGTAAGCCGCCGTCCAAGGGCGGCTGGCCCGTTGCAAGCCGCCGGGGTTTTGTGTAATTAGCCGCTCCTTTCGACCCTTCCCGGGTCATCCGTCGCCGCGCGGCGTCTGCGCGGCGGCTTCGTTTCGAGGCAGGGCCATGGCCGATATCATTCTGAACGTCGAAGTCCGCGAGCGTACGGGCACGGGCGGTGCCCGCGCCACCCGTCGCGAGGGCAAGGTCCCTGGCGTGCTGTACGGCGGCGGCAAGGATCCTGTTGCCATCGCCGTCAAGGCCAATGAGTTCCGCAAGGCTGTCCAGACCGGCAAGCTGCAGGGCCACCTGGTCACCCTGAAGTATGGCGATGAGACCCAACCTGTCATCGCCAAGGTCGTGGACATGCATCCGGTGACGGATGATCCCTGGCACTTCGACCTGTACCGGGTCGACGCGCACCAGCAGATCCGCATCGCCGTCCCGGTCCACTTCCGCAATCTGGAAGCGTCCCCGGGCCTCAAGCGCGGCGGCACTCTCAACGTCGTTCTCCATGAGATCGAGCTGAACTGCCCGGCCGACCACATCCCCGAGGAAATCCTCTACGACCTGACTGGCCTGGAAATTGGCGAGGCCATCCGCATCAGTTCGCTCACCCTCCCCGCAGGCATCACCCCCGTGGCTTCCGGCGACGTGGTCGTGGCCACCGTGGCGGGTTCGGCCGCCGGCGCCTCGGCCGCCAAAGCCGAGGGCGCCGAGGCCTGAGGCCCGGCCTGACGGCCCCGCATGCTGATCCTTGCCGGCCAGGGGAACCCGGGCCCGGCCTATGCCGGAAACCGGCACAATATCGGCTTCAGGGCCGTCGACGCCATTGCCGCGCGCTGGGGCTTCGGCCCCGAGCGTAGCCGCTTCCAAGGCCTGGCCCGGGAAGGTGTCATCGAGACCCCGGAGGGGCCGGTCCGGGCCCTGACACTGAAGCCCAAGACCTTTTACAACGAAAGCGGACGGGCCGTGGCAGCTGCCCTCAAGTTCTTCAAGCTGTCTCCAGCCGACCTGGTGCTCTTCTACGATGAGATCGACCTTGCTGGCGGACGCTTCCGGATGAAGACCGGAGGCGGGGCGGCAGGCAATAACGGGGTCCGCTCCGTCACCGCCCATATCGGGCCCGATTTCCGACGGGCGCGCCTGGGCGTGGGGCACCCGGGGCACAAGGACCGGGTCCAGGGCCATGTTCTTTCAGACTTCCACAAGTCAGAGGCGGCCTGGGTCTCAGCCCTGGTCGGCGCTGTCGCCGACGCCGCGCCCCTGCTCGCCGCGGGGGAGGATGAACGCTACCAGGCAGAAGTCCTGCGCCTTGCGCCCGCCGAGAAGCTGGATCCCCGCAGGTCCGGCGATCTGGCGTGACCATTTCACAGGCGCGTGCTAGTCGCCGCGCCTGCCGTTCCGAGGAGTTTTCTGAATCATGGCCCTGAAAGTCGCCATTGTCGGCCTGCCCAATGTCGGCAAGTCGACCCTGTTCAACGCCCTGACCCAGACGGCCGCCGCTCAGGCCGCGAACTATCCCTTCTGCACCATAGAGCCCAATGTCGGCGACGTGGCGGTTCCAGAGGCAAGACTGGAGGCCCTGGCCGGCATCGCCGGGTCGAAGGAGATCATCCCCGCCCGCATCAATTTTGTGGATGTCGCCGGTCTTGTCCGCGGCGCCTCGCAGGGCGAGGGCCTCGGCAACCAGTTCCTGGCCAACATCCGGGACTGCGACGCCGTCGCCTTTGTCTCTCGCTGTTTCGTCGATGACGACATCACCCACGTCGAGGGGCGGATCGACCCCATCTCGGACCTCGACATCATCGAGACCGAACTCATGCTCGCCGACCTGGAGAGCCTGGAGAAGCGGGTGGTGAACTTCGAGAAACGGGCCAAGACCGGGGACAAGGAGGCCGCCGCCACCCTCGCCCTGATGAAACTCGCCCTCGCCCAACTCGTCGACGGCCGTCCGGCCCGGGCCGCCCAGGTGCCCGCCGAAGAACAGAAGGGCTGGCGCATGCTCCAGCTGCTCACCGCCAAGCCGACCCTCTATGTCTGCAACGTCGACGAAGCCTCCGCGGATCAAGGCAACGCCTTCTCGGGCCAGGTCGCCGAGCGCGCCACCCGGGACCAGGCCAAGTCGGTGGTTATCTCGGCCCAGATCGAGTCCGAGATCGCCCTGCTGGACGCCGGTGAGCGCGCAGAGTTCCTCGAAACCCTGGGCCTGATCGAGCCGGGCCTGAACCGCCTGATCCGGGAGGCCTACGCCCTTCTGGGCCTCCAGACCTACTTTACAGCCGGTCCCAAGGAGGCCCGCGCCTGGACCATCCCGGTCGGGGCCACGGCACCTCAGGCGGCGGGCGTGATCCACACTGACTTCGAGAAGGGCTTCATCCGGGCCGAGACCATCGCCTTTGACGACTACGTAAAGTTCAAGGGCGAGTCCGGTGCCCGTGAGGCGGGCCGCCTGCGCTCGGAAGGCAAGGAATACGTCGTCCAGGACGGCGACGTCATGAACTTCCGCTTCAACGTCTGAGATCAGATCAGATTGCGACGGCCCTCGCGGGACCTCCTCGGTATCTCAGTTTGTTATCCTGATTGGGATAGCTGGCCTGAAGCGAGCAAGTGGGTATGGAAATATCATAGGCTTATTTTCTCTATGGGCAGGAAAAAATCTCTATTATCTTCATTATCTAAATAATAATTATAAAAACACCCTATCTAATCTTCGTATTAATCTTGATTAATTAATAATTTTATGGTGAAATATGAAATTAATTAATTTTGTTTTGTTTTTATCGGCTCTGATTTGTAGCAGTCGCGCTTACGCGGACCAATGCTCCTATTCTGCTTATGTTGATTTTGGTCCGGCTATGAATGGCGGATATATTGACAAGAAGGAACTTGTATATCGTACATCAGGATTGATTAAAAACATTAGATCAAAAGATGTTTCAAAAA
>CAIZKE010000059.1 GCA_903933475.1 uncultured Alphaproteobacteria bacterium
CCATCGGGCCTGGCGGCCGCGATCCGCCTGAAGCAGATGGCGGAGGCTGCGGGAACCGAGATTTCCGTCGCGGTCCTTGAGAAGGGATCCGAGGTCGGCGCCCATATCCTGTCGGGCGCGGTGATCGATCCCAGCGGCATCGCCGAGCTGCTTCCCGACTGGAAAGAACTTGGGCTGCCCCTCGAGACGGCAGTCACCAAGGACAAGTTCCTGATGCTAGGCCCGAGCGGTGAGCTCGACGTCAGCTGGGCGCCCTTTCCCAAGTGGATGCTGAACCACGGCAACTACATCGCCAGCCTGGGCAATGTCTGTCGCTGGCTGGCCCAGCACGCCGAGGGCCTTGGGGTCGAGATCTACCCTGGCATGGCGGCCTCGGAGCTGGTCTTCAATGCCGATGGGTCGGTCAAGGGCGTCGTGGCCGGCGTCTTCGGGATCGGCAAGGATGGCGAGCCGGGTCCTGACTATCAGCCCGGCATCGAGCTGCACGCCAAGTACACCCTGATCGGGGAGGGCGTGCGCGGTTCGCTGGCCAAGCAGCTGCAGGCGCGCTTCGACCTGAACAACGGGCGCGAGCCCCAGAAGTACGGCATCGGCATCAAGGAGCTCTGGAAGGTGCCGGACGCGGCCTTTGTGTCCGGTCTGACCCAGCACACCTTCGGCTGGCCCCTGGACAACCAGACCGGCGGCGGCTCCTTCATGTACCATTTCGGGGACAATTACGTCTCCATCGGGTTCGTTGTGCACCTGAACTACAAGAACCCCTATCTCTCACCCTTCGACGAATTCCAGCGGTTCAAGACCCATCCGGCGATCCGCCGTTACCTCGAGGGTGGTGAGCGCGTCTCCTACGGTGCCCGGGCCATCACCGAGGGCGGTGAGCAGTCCTTGCCCCAGCTCTACTTCCCGGGTGGCGCCTTGCTGGGCTGCTCGGCAGGCATGGTCAACGTGCCGCGGATCAAGGGCTCCCACAATGCGGTGAAGAGCGGTGTTCTGGCAGCGGAGGCAGCCTTCGGTGCCATCCAGTCGGGTCGGAGCGGCGACGAACTGGTCGAGTACGAGGCCGCCTACAAGGCCTCTTCCATCGCCCGCGAACTCCACGCCGTCCGCAACTTCAAGCCCCTTTGGTCGAAGTGGGGGACCGTTCCCGGCCTGATCCTCGGGGGTGCTGACGCCACCCTGGCTCACATGCTGGGCGGCTTCTCATTCTTTGGCACCCTGAAGCACGGCAAGTCCGACGCCGCCTCCACCGGCCTCGCCAAGGACTACACCCCGATCGCCTATCCCAAGCCCGACGGCGTGGTGAGCTTCGACAAGCTGTCCTCGGTCTTCCTGTCCTCAACCAACCACGACGAGAACCAGCCTGCGCACCTGAAGCTGAAGGACGCCTCGATCCCGATCAGCGTCAACCTCCCAAACTATGCCGAGCCTGCCCAACGCTACTGCCCGGCGGGCGTCTACGAGGTTCTGACCAACGAGGACGGATCGAACCCGCGGTTCCAGATCAACTTCCAGAACTGCGTTCACTGCAAGACCTGCGACATCAAGGATCCATCGCAGAATATCAACTGGACGACGCCCCAGGGCGGCGACGGGCCCAACTATCCGAACATGTAGGCGGGCTTGCCGGGCGGAGCGAACAGGTGAACATCCGCTCCATGGACCGTTGTAGACACAAGGGACTCGGAAGGGTCGCCGGACGCGTTGTAGCGGCGGCCATGGTTGCGTCCCTGGCAGCCTGCGCCTCGTCGTCCGTGCCGGCTGTGTCACCTGTCGAGGGTGTAGGCGTTACGCCCTACGGCCAGTTCCTTGCAGGACGCGCCGCGCTCAACGACGGACGCAACGCCGAGGCCTCCCGATACTATGGCGCGGTCGGGCGGCTGGATCCCGAGGCTGCGGCCATCTCCGATGAACGCGCCTTCGTCGCCACCCTTCTGGCCGGGGACGTGACGACTGCAGCGAAACTTGCGCCGACGGCTGAAGGCGCTTCGCCGTCCAACATCGCCCTTGGGCGGATAGTCCGTGCCGTCGAAGGGATGGCGACCGGGCGCGCCCGGTCCGTCCGTGACCTTCTTGCGCCCGACACCGTCGCCTTCCCGCACCGTTCCGCAGCAGCCCTCCTCGCGCCCTGGGCTGCGGCCATGTCCGGCGACCTTGAGGGGCAGGCGGTCCGCCCCCAGTCGCCGGGAGACCGCATCGTCGATGTCTTCGGCCTGCTTGGCCAGGCCCGGCTCTTCGAGCACCAGAACCGGTTCGACGAGGCGGAGACCAACTTCAAGGTGCTTTCCGGCGGGGACTCGCCGAGCTTGACCTCGGTGCTCGCCTACGGTGGCTTCCTTGAGCGCCGCAAGCGTGGGCCGGAGGCCATCGCCCTCTATGATCGCCTGCTGGCGACCGATCCCCGCAACGGCGCGCTTACTGCCGCGCGGTCGCGGGCGGCGGCGGGTCGCGCCGAGCCTCTACCCACGCTCAGGCAAGGCGCTTCTCAATCCCTGACCCCCCTCGCGGCAGCCCTCGTCGTCGCCGGCCAGGACCAGTTGGGAATGGCCTATCTGCGGCTCACCCTTCGCCTCGATCCCGAAAACTACGGGGCCTGGCTGCTCGTGGGAGACCGGCTTGAGGCTGTCGGCCTGATCGACGACGCCCGGGTCGCCTATGCAAGGGTCCCGACCGGCGTTCCAGAACACGCAACCGCCCAGGCCAAGCTGGCTTGGAGCCACCAGCGGGCCGGCGAGCCGGAGACCGCCCTGCGCCTCGCCCGGCAGGCCGCGGCGGGCGGCGACCTCGAGGCGGTGGTCAATCTCTCGGACCTCCTGAGGGCCAACGAGAAATTCTCGGAGTCCGCCGACGTCCTTTCGCCTGTGCTGGTGGCCTCGCCCAAGGACTGGCGCCTCCTCTATGCCCGAGGAGTCTCCCTTGAACGGGCCGGACGCTGGCCGGAGGCGGAGAAGGATCTGACCACGGCCCTGGCCCTGAACCCTGATGAGCCGGAACTCCTGAACTATCTCGGCTATTCCTGGATCGACCGCGGTGAAAACCTGGACAAGGCGCTCGAACTGGTCCGCCGGGCGGTCAACCAGAACCCCAGGTCTGGCGCCATGGTCGACAGTCTGGGCTGGGCCTATTTCCGGCTGGGCGACTATCCGCGGGCGGTCGAAACGCTCGAGCAGGCCGTGGAGCTTCAGCCTGGCGATCCCGAGCTCAACAGCCACCTTGGCGACGCCTACTGGCGGGTCGGAAGACGGGACGAGGCAGGTTTCCAGTGGAAGCGTGTTCTGTCCCTGGATCCGGATGCGAAGATCCGGGCCGAAGCTGAGCGCAAGCTCGCCCAGGGCCTGGGCCCGGCGCCGGTCCCCCCCGCCCGGAAGCCCTGACCTTCCCATGAGCGCCAGCGCCTTCGCGCCCGCCAAGATCAACCTGTATCTGCACGTAGGGCCGCCCAGGGCAGACGGTTTTCACCCGGTCAACAGCCTGATGGTCTTCGCGGACGTAGGGGACGAGGTGTCGATCGCGTCAGGTTCCGAGCCGCCGCTTCGCCTGACGGGACCCTTTGCCTCCGACCTCGGAGATGGGGACAACCTGGTCGTGCGGGCCGCCCGCCAGCTGGCGGCGTACCTGGGTCGCCGCGGGCCGGTGCCGGCCCTGGTCCTGGACAAGCGCCTGCCTGTAGCGTCGGGCCTGGGCGGAGGATCAGCTGACGCCGCAGCGACCCTGCGTCTCCTCAATGTAGAGTGGAAGGCGGGGCTCTCTCCGGTCGAACTCGAGGGGCTTGCAGCAGACCTGGGGTCGGACGTCCCCGCCTGCGTCCGCAGTCGGCCCGTGACAGCGTCAGGCAGGGGGGAAGTCCTGGGCCCTGCGCCGGTCCTGCCCAGCCTGCCTGCAGTCCTGGTCAATCCCGGCGTCGCCTGCCCGACAGGCGATGTCTATCGTGCTTACGACCTGTCCAAGCGATTTGGCAGGTCGGATCCCGTCCCGCTTCCGGGTGTCCTGACGGACGCCACCGCTGCCGCATTTTGGCTCGGTGATCTGCGTAACGACCTCGAAGCGCCGGCAATCGCCGTTGCGCCGGTTGTTGGGGACGTGTTGGAGCGCCTGAGGGCCGCCCCGGAGGCCCGCCTGGCCAGGCTGTCGGGTTCGGGCGCGACCTGTTTC
>CAIZKE010000060.1 GCA_903933475.1 uncultured Alphaproteobacteria bacterium
CGTCGGCAGCGACGTCGGCAACGACGTCGGCGGCAGCCTCGGCAACGGGTCCCGCCTCCGCTTCCGGACGGGACGGTTCCTCGACAACGGCCTCGGGCCGGTCTTCTGCGGGTTTGGACATTCGGACGGGTTCCGGAAGACGGTGCGGAGCTTCAGCCGGCGCCGAATTCATCCGCTACGGAAAGGACTTAACCACGAACCTGTGTCCTGTGAAAGCCGACTCGTCACTCCGTCCACACCCCGGAAAGAGGAACGCCTTCGCTGACTTGAGAAGTCACCATTTACGCAACTGAATCCATGATGAATTCTACATTTCAGCCAGGGAGGTTCACGCCCTCGTGCCTCAGCAGCCAGGCCTTGCGCTCGAGGCCACCGGCATAGCCACCAAGGCTGCCGCCGGACGCGATGACCCGATGACAGGGCTGGACGAGGGAGACAGGGTTGGCGCCATTCGCCTGCCCCACCGCCCGGACCGCCGCTGGCCGGCCGACCTGGCGGGCGAGGTCGGCATAGCTCCAGGTGGTTCCGGCCGGGATGCGCCGCAGGGCGGCCCAGACCGTGCGCTGGAAGTCGGTGCCCCCCTCCGCCGTCGGCAGAGTGTCGAGGGCACCGGCGTCGCCGGCGAAATAGGCCGCCAGGGCGCTGGCCACGGCTGCTGGAGCCGCGCCGTCCGTCACCCGGGCCCCCGGCCAGTACCGGGCAATCAGCCGGTCCAGCCGCCCAGAGGCCTCGGCGAAGTCGAGGCCGTGCAGCACCCCTGCACCGTCCGCCAGGACGACCAGGTCCCCGAGGGGCGAGGGCAGGACGGCACGGATCAGGTCGGGGCCGGCCATGGTCAGTCCCCGAAGGTCAGGACAATCTTGCCGAAGTGCTCGCCGGCCTGCATGGCGCGGAAGGCCTCGCGCACTTCGGTGAAGGGGAAGACCTTGTCCACCACCGGCCGGATGCGGTGCAGGTCGATGGCCCGGCACATGGCCTCGAACATCTCCCGGGACCCCACGGACAGGCCCTGCAGGCGGGCGTTGTTGCCGATCAGGACACCGGGATTGACCCCCTCACCCGCTCCGGCCACCACGCCGATGATGGCGATGTGTCCGCCGATCCGCACGGCCCTCAGGCTTTGCTGGATGGTGCCGGCGCCGCCAACCTCCATGATGAAGTCCGCCCCGACCCCGCCGGTGGCCTCCCGCACGGGGCGCGACCACTCGGGCGTGGCCCGGTAGTTGACCAGGTGGTCGGCGCCCAGCAGACGGGCCCGCTCGAGCTTGTCGTCAGACGAGGAGGTAATCAGGGTCCGCAGGCCCGCGGCGTGGGCGAACTGCAGGCCGAAGATCGACACCCCACCCGTGCCCTGCAGGACCACCGTATCGCCGGGCTCCAGGCGGGCGTCCTCGAACAGGCCCCGCCAGGCGGTGAGGCCGGCGCAGGCCAGGGTCGAGACCTCCTCGTCGGTGAGGAAGTCGGGGACCTTCGAGACCCCCTCCTGGCTGAACACCTGCAGCTCTGCCCCGGCGCCCGGGATGGGACTGCCCAGGGCGCTGGTCAGCTTTTCCACCGTCGCCCGGCCCGAGGTCCAGTTCTGGAAGAACAGGGTCGAGACCCGGTCGCCGGGCTTGACCCGCGTGACGCCCTCGCCCACCGCCTCGACCACGCCGCAGCCGTCGGAAAAGGGGGTGATGCTCCCGGCCATGGCCGGCCCCCGGCTATAGACCCCGCCCACCATGAGCAGGTCGCGGTAGTTCAGCGAGACCGCCCGCATCCTCACCAGGACCTGGCCGTGGCCCGGCGTCGGCGCGGGCCGCTCCACCACCTCGATCCGGTCGACGCCCCAGGGCTCGGAAACCTGAATTGCACGCATGGCCGTCCTCCCGTTTTCATAAATCTGAGGGGTCATAGTCCCCCAAGGGCGACATGACGCAAGGGGCTGGCGCCTCAGGTGTCCAGTCGTCGGATCCTGTAGAGGCCGAAGGCGCCCAGGAGCCCCGTCGCGGCCATGCCGGACATGGCCAGGTAGCCGCCCGAGCCGACCGAGTCGAACAGCGGCCCGGAGGCCAGGGTGGCCAGGCCGGAGAGTACACCCCCCTGCAGGGCAGCATTGACCAGCTGGGCGGCCGAGGCGGTCTGCGGCCCCGACAGCCGGGACGCCAGCTGGATCGAGGCCAGGAAG
>CAIZKE010000061.1 GCA_903933475.1 uncultured Alphaproteobacteria bacterium
CCCATAGCCGGACGCTGATTGCCGGCTACAAGACCCCCAAGACCATCGATTTCATCGACGTCCTGCCGCGCAATCCTTCTGGAAAGGTCCTGCGGCGGGAGCTTCGTGAGCCCTATTGGCAGGGCCGCGAGCGCCGGGTCGGCTGACCCGCCAGACGCCAACAGGAGTCCGCCCAATGGATCCGCATTTCAAGGCCATGCTCGACGCAGAGGCCGCCGCCGCCGCTGGCCAAGTCGCGCCGTCCCTCGACAGCCTGCCGCCCGAATTGGTCCGTGGCGGCTACACCCTGCAGCGTACCAGCCAGAATACCCAGGCGCCGAAGGACGTGGCGATCCGCGACCTCCAGGTCGATGGGGGTGCGGGGCCCGTGGGCGCCCGGCTCTACACGCCTGCGGGCGCTCCGGCGACCACGCCCGGGTTGGTCTATTTCCACGGCGGCGGCTTCGCCATTGGAAACCTGGAGTCCCATGATGGCCACTGCCGGCGCCTCGCCGCCTATTCCGGCTGCCGGGTGCTGGCCATCGACTACCGCCTTACGCCTGAGAACCCCTTTCCCGCGAGCCACGACGATTGCCTGGCGGCAACCCGGTGGGCCTTCGACCATGCTGCAGCGATCGGCTTCGATGCCGCCCGGATCGGTGTGGGCGGCTGCTCGGCGGGCGGCAATCTCGCCGCTTCCGTCGCCATCGACCTGAAGGCGGATCCGAAGCGGAGCCTCGTCTTCCAGATGCTGCTCTATCCCTACATCTGCCCTGAGGTGGAGACCGAGTCCCGTCGCCGTCTGGATGGGCCCCTGCTCACCAGGGCGGCGATCGACTGGTTCGTGAAGTGCCTGGCCGCCGAGGGCCATCCGCAGGTCGACCGGGTGATCCTTGGCTCAAGCGTGGACGTCTCGGCGACGCCTGCCGCCTATGTCGTCACGGCCGGCTATGATCCCTTGCAGGACGAAGGCCGCGACTACGCCCTGCGGCTGGAGGCGGCGGGCGTGCCGGTCCGGCATGTGCACTATCCGGACCTGCTGCACGACTTCTTCGTCATGGGCGATGTTTCGCCGGCGGTGGAGCCTGCCGCGCGCGAGGCGGCCGAGGCCATGAAGGCCGCCTTCGCCTGACCCCGGCCGGGCCGTGAGACTGGATCAGTGATGAGCAGATGGCCCGGGATCCACGGCCGTTCCCGTGCGGTCCCGCTGCGCCTGGCTCCAGGCGAGCGCCGCCATTCCAAGGGCCGCCGACAGGATTGATCCGCTGATCACGCCTAAGCGCACGGCGCTCTGGGCTGCGGGATCGCCCGCATCAAAGGCCAGGGCGCCGATGAACAGGCTCATGGTGAATCCGACCCCACACAGGAGGGCGCAGCCGTAGACCTCCAGCCAGGAGGCGTCTGTGGGCCTGCGCGCCAGGCCCAGGCGGATCGCCACGACGGACGCGCCGAAGACGCCGATCTGCTTGCCAACGAAGAGCCCGGCCGCGACGCCCAGGGCGACCGGGCTGAACAGGGTCTCGGCAGACAGCTCGGAAAAGGAGAAGCCTGCCGCAGCAAAGGCGAAGATCGGCATGACGCCGTAGGCGACGTAAGGGTGCAGGGACTGCATCATGGTCTTCAGCATGCCCGTCTCTCCCGGCCTGCGGGGATCGATCGGAATCGCCATCGCTGCCACGACCCCGGCGATGGAGGGATTGACGCCGCTCTCCAGGGTGAAGGCCCAGACGGCGAAGGTCAGGATCGCAAAGACGGCGTAGGGCGCCCGTTGCCACCGGGCTGCCAGCACCATCAGCGCCAGCATCGCGCCTGCACCCGCCAGGGCCACCAGATCGATATGGTCGGTGAAGAGGGTCGCGATCAGGACTACGGCACCCAGGTCATCGGCGATCGCCAGGGTCAGGAGGAAGGTCCGCAGCGAGAGCGGGAGGCGGGGACCGGCAATGGCCAGGGCCGCCAGGGCGAAGGCGATGTCGGTCGCTACCGGCACGGGCCAGCC
>CAIZKE010000062.1 GCA_903933475.1 uncultured Alphaproteobacteria bacterium
CGCAGGTAGTCGGCGACCTCGCGCCATCGCTCGGCCGCCACCCGGTAGGCCACCCCCCGGACAGAGCCGCCGCGCACCAGGCCGAGGACCAGGCCGGGCCTTTCAGCGGTTCCCCGATGGTGAACCGAATAGATGCAGAAGGCCCGGCGCCGTCCGTGTAGGATCGCGGGGCGCTTCTCGACCCAATCGAAACCCGGGCGCCACATCAGTGACCCGTAGCCGAAGACCCAGTCCCCTTCAGCCGCTTCAGACCGCATGTCCGCCTCCCGAACCGACCCCTCCATGCCCGACCCCGGGCCGCCGCGCAAACTCCGCTGGGCAGGCTTGTGGGCCCCCTTCCTCATCGCCGGCCTGCTCGTCGCAGGCTGGAGCGCAGGATGGATCTATGCCGCCCGACAGGTCGAGGCCCGCCTGGAGCGGGGCGTCGCCGAACTCAGGGCGTCGGGGACCGAGGTCGCCTGGTCGTCGAAACGGCTCTCGGGTTATCCCTTCCGCCTCAACCTGGCCCTTTCCGAACTCAGGGTCGCAGGCGGGGACTGGGTCCTTTCGACGCCGGACCTCGAGGCGCAGGCCTTCCTGCACGCACCGCGGAACTGGCTGGTGGCGACTCCCGCCGGCCTTGTGGTGACGCGTCCGGAGGGCGGCGGCCTGGAGGTCAGGGGCCGCCGGATTCTGGCGAGCTTCGCCCTGGCCGCTGGGGGGATGCCGAGAGTCTCCGTCGAGGGCCTCGGCCTGACCTTCCGGCCCGCGCCCGGTGCCCGGCCCTTCGCCCTGGCGGGAGCCGAGCGGCTGGAACTCCACCTGCGTCCAGGCCCTGATGACCAGGCTGCAGTCTTCCTGCGGCTTGAGGGCGGCGCGCCCGAGCCCGGCCGACTGCTCGCGGACCTTGGTGGCGGAGCTCCCGTCTCCGGCCAGCTGGAGGCCATCGCGGACCGGGCCTCCTTGCTGGGACAGCCCACCCCCCTTCGAGCCTGGAGCGCGGCGGGCGGGCGCCTGGAACTGCGCCAGGCAGGACTGACGACTGGGGAAACCCGGCTGGCGGTCACCTCGCCGGGCCTTGTCGCCAGCCCGGACGGGCGGCTGACGGGCCCGCTGACCCTTCGCACCTCAGGGCCGCCAAAGGTCCTGCGGGTCCTGCTCAAGCACGGGTTGATCTCTCCGGGCGAGGCCGCCGGCGGACTGGCTGGCGCCGTACTCAACCGTCAGAGCGCGGACGACACCCAGATCGACGTGGAACTCTCGGCGGGACGGGCGCGATGGGTCCGGCCCCGCTGAGCGCTCACATCTAGGCCGCGCGCTGGGCGGACGGAGCGGGATTGGTGAAGGTCATGGCGCCGTCCTTCAGCCGCGCAAAGCGCAGGGCGGCCATGTCCAGGGCGTAGTTCTGGTGCAGCCGCCAGGGTGCCGTCGTTCCCTGACGCGGGAAGAGGTCGATCGACCTCTGGACATAGCCGGAGGTGAAATCCAGCCAGGGCGCCGTTTCCTGGGGCGGACCCTTGAGGATTGGCGTGCACTGGCGAAGGCCCTTACGGCGCATATGATTCAGGAGGCGGCAGACGTACTCGCACGTCAGGTCGCACTTCAGGGTCCAGGAGGCGTTCGTGTAGCCGAAGGCGGACGCCAGATTGGGCACCCCCGAATACATCATGCCCTTGTAGCTCAGGGTCTCTGAAGGCCGCACGGCCTCACCGTCGACCGACAGGGCGATGCCGTTCATCGCCTCGAGTTTCAGGCCGGTGGCGGTGACGACGATGTCAGCCTCGATCTCGGCGCCGGATTTCAGCCGCAGGCCCGACCCGGTGAAGGTCTCGACTTCGTCGGTGATCACCGAGGCGTCGCCGGACTTCAGTGACTCGAAGAAATCGCCATCCGGGGCGAGGCACAGCCTCTGGTCCCAGGGATTGTAGCGCGGGGAGAAGTGGGTCTCGACGTCGAAGTCCGGGCCAAGGGACTGCCGGGTCTGGTCGATGATCGCCTTGCGGACCTGCTCGGGCCGGCGACGCGCCATGCGATAGAACAGCATGCCCATCAGGACGTTGCGCCACCGGATCAGGTCGTAGGACAGGCGCTCGGGCAGGGCCCGGCGGAGGCGTAGCGCGAAAGCGTCCTGGCCCGGCCGCCCGACGATGTAGGTCGGCGAACGCTGCAGCATGGTCACATGGCCTGCAGTGCGGGCCATTTCGGGGACAAGGGTCACTGCCGTGGCGCCGGACCCGATCACCACGACGCGCTTGCCCGCGTAGTCGAGGTCCTCCGGCCAGGCCTGGGGGTGGATGATCCGGCCCCCGAACTGGTCCATGCCGGCGAAGTCGGGGGTGTAGCCGCCCGCATAGGAATAGTAACCGCCGCAGAGGAAGAGGAAGTTACAGGTGAAGGTGGTGGGACCCGTCGGGGACTGGGCCGTCACCGTCCAGGCGGCGTCCCCGGTCGACCAGGCGGCGGCGCTTACCTTGTGGCCGAACCGGATGTGGGGCTCGATCCCCTCCTCGCGGGCGGTGTCGCGAACGTAGTCGAGGATCGAGGGCCCGTCGGCAATGGCCCGGTCGCCGGTCCAGGGCCGGAAGGCATAGCCCAGGGTGTACATGTCGGAGTCCGACCGGATGCCGGGGTAGCGGAAGAGGTCCCAGGTGCCGCCGATCGCCTCGCGGCCCTCAAGTAAAACGAAGCTGCGGTCGGGACACGTGGTCTTGAGGTGCCGGGCCGCGCCGATCCCCGAGAGGCCCGCGCCCACGAACACGACGTCGAAATGCGATATCGCCTGTCTTTCAGACATTCAGACCCCCTGTCGTCCTGGCGGATCACATGACGGTTCCCGGTCGCCGTAGCAAGGCACCTCTGCGGCTTGCCCCGCTCCTGCGTGGGGCCTAGCCTCGACCCTGATCCCCGGGAGCCCCCATGCTGCGACGCCTCCTTCTGACCCTCGCCCTGATCCTGGCCCTTCCCGCCGCCGCCCAGGGGGCCTCGGCGACACCCTCGAAGGAGATGCTGGGCTGGCGGGAAACGGCCCGGCGGGTCACCATCGTCCGGGATGACTGGGGCATCGCCCACATCCGGGGCCGGACGGATGCCGACGCCGTCTTCGGCATGATCTATGCCCAGGCAGAGGACGACTTCCCGCGCATCGAGACCAACTACCTGACGGCCATGGGACGCCTGTCCGAGGCCGAGGGTGAACGGGCCCTCATGCAGGACCTCCGCGCGCGCCTCTACACCGACCCCGAAACCCTCAAGGCCCTCTATGGAAAGAGCCCGTCCTGGCTGCGCAAGCTCATGGATGCCTGGGCGGATGGCCTGAACTATTACCTGGCCATGCATCCCCAGACCCGCCCCCGGGTCCTGAAGCGATTTGAGCCCTGGATGGCCCTCAGCTTCTCGGAGGGCAGCATCGGCGGCGACATCGAACGGATTTCTTTGGACGGCCTGTCGGACCTGTACTCCGACCGGCCCCGGGTCCTGGCCAGTGCCGCGCCGGCCGGGCTCGAAGAGCCGCGCGGCTCCAATGGCATCGCCATCGGTCCCTCCCGCGCCTGGGGCGGCCGCCCCCTCCTGCTGATCAACCCCCACACCAGCTTCTATTTCCGGGCCGAGCAGCAGGTGACCTCGGACGCCGGGCTCAACGTCTACGGCGCGGCGACCTGGGGACAGTTCTTCATCTACCAGGGCTTCAACCCCCGGTTGGGGTGGATGCACACTTCCAGCGGCGTAGATTCTGTCGATGAGTTTGCGGTGCAGGTCTTCGACAGGGGCGGCAAGCTGACCTATCGCTACGGTGCCGAGGAGAGGCCGATCGTCACGCGGCAGATCGCCATTCCCTGGCGGACGCCCCAGGGCGCCCTGGTGCAGAGCACCTTCCGGGTCCACTTCACCCATCAGGGGCCGGTTGTCCGGAAGGCAGGCGACCGGTGGATCGCCTTCGCCATGATGAACCGGCCTGTCGAGGCGCTCAGCCAGTCCTTCCTCAGGACCCGGGCCCGCAACTTCGACGCGTTCATAAAGGCCTCGGCCCTGGCCGGGAATTCCTCGAACAACACCCTCTTCGCCGACGCGGATGGGGTGATCGCCTATCTGCATCCCCAGTTCGTGCCGAGGCGGAACGACCGCTTCGACTATACCCGGCCCGTGGACGGGTCGGACCCCGCCACCGACTGGAAGGGCCTGCACGCCCTGTCCGAGCTGCCCAGCGTGCGCTCGCCCAGGAGCGGTTGGGTCTACAACACCAATGACTGGCCCTGGACGGCGGCGGGTCCTGACAGTCCCCGGCGGGACCAGTTCCCGCGCTACATGGACACGGTCGGGCCCAACCCGCGCGGCGTAAATGCCGTGCAGCTGCTGGAGAACGGCCAGACCTTCACCCTCGATACCCTGGTCCAGGGTGCCTTCAACACCGCCCTGCCGGCCTTCGACCAGCTTCTGCCGGGCCTGGTCGCCGCCTGGGACGCCAGCCCCGGCGCAGACCCCCTTCGCCTGAAGTTGGCGGACGACATCCGCCTGCTGCGCGGCTGGAACCGGCGCTGGTCCGGCCAGTCCGAGGCCCTGACCCTGGCCGTCTATTGGGGCGACCTCCTCTGGCCGGAAGCCGAGGCCCTGGCGCGGGCCGAGGGGCTCAGCGTCTGGGAGGCCCTGGCCAGCCGCGTGTCGTCCCGCCGCAAGCTGGAGGCCCTGGCCGAGGCTTCCGACCGGCTCCAGGCAGACTTTGGGACGCGGCGGGTTCCCTGGGGCGAGGTCAACCGCTTCCAACGCCGGACCGGCGACATCCAGCAGGCCTTCAGCGACGCGGTACCCAGCCTCGCGGCGCCCTTCCCCTCCGCCCGGTGGGGTGCCCTGGCCTCCTTCGGCGCCCGCCGGCCCGAGGGGCAGAAGAAGTTCTACGGTTCCAGCGGCAACAGCTTCGTGGCGGTGGTGGAGTTCGGCCCCCGGGTCCGGGCGCGGGCGGTCACAGCGGGCGGTGCCTCCAGCTCGCCCCTGTCCCGGCATTTCACCGACCAGGCGCCAAGGTACCTGAGCGGGGATCTCCGGCCGGTCTACTTCTGGCCCGACGAGATCAAGGGCCATGTGGAGCGCACCTACCGTCCGGGGCAGTAGCCCGCGCAGTTGCGCCTTCGGGCGCAATGGCCTATCGCCCAAGCCTCCAGAGCCCGGGACCGCCATGGACGCCTCAGACCCCAAGCCGACCGCACGCACCCTCGAGGCCGTGCGCGCGCGCCTGGATGTCGTCGACCGACGCCTGCTGGAGCTGATCGACGAACGCGCCGCCCTCGCCGGCGAAGTGGCCGCCGCCAAGGTTGCGGCGGGGGAATCCGGCCGGTTCGCCCTGCGTCCGATGCGGGAAGCCGAGGTCCTCCGCAATCTCCTGGCCCGTCCGCGCAAGGCCGCGACGCCTGGCCTGGTGGTCCGGATCTGGCGCGAGCTCATGAGCGACAGCCTGTCCCGCCAGGGCCCCTATCACCTGTCGGTCTTCGGCGGCGGGCAGGCCCCGGTGGTCCGGGAAGCCGCCCGGATGCGCTTCGGCGCCGCCCCGCCCCTGGCCGAGGTCAGCCGCCCCGAGGAAGCCATCGCCGCAGCGCGCACCCCCGGCGGGGTCGCGGTCCTGGCCCTGGACTCTCGGACACCCTGGTGGGGACGCCTGCTGGCGGATCCCACCCTCCGGGTCTTCGCCGCCCTGCCCTGCCTGACCGCCTGGGGTCGCCCCGCCGCCCTCGCCGCCGCCGAGGTCGAGATCGGGCCGACGGGGGGCGACCGTACCTACTGGGTCACTGACGCTCCCGGCCCTCCCGGCCGCCTCGTGGAGACCTTGAGCAAGGACGGGGTGGCAGCGGAACTCCTGGCAGACGCCGGCGGCCTGCGGCTGTTTGAGCTGGTGGGCTACTACCAGTCCAGCGACGAACGCCTGGCCCGGGCGCCGGGCCGGCTCACCGGCGTGATCGGCGCCGCCTCCGCCCCCCTGGATGCCTGAGGCCCCCATGTCCGACCGTCCCCAGTCCAAGCCCCAGCCAAAGCCCGGAATCCTCGACATCTCGCCCTACAAGCCCGGCAAGGCCGCGGTGGAGGGCGTGGCGAACCCGCTCAAGCTTTCGGCGAACGAGAACATCCTCGGCTCCAGCCCGGAGGCCAAGGCGGCCTTCGTCTCGGCCATGGATGAGCTGCACCTCTATCCGGACGGTCGCTGTAACGCCCTTCGCGAGGCGCTCAGCGCCCGGTACGGCCTGGAGCCCGAACGACTGCTGTTCGGGTGCGGGTCGGACGAGATCTTCCAGCTGATCGGCCAGACCTTCCTCCAGCCCGGGGACAACGCCGTCCAGGGCGAGCATGGCTTCGGCGCCTTCGCCATCGCCACCCGCG
>CAIZKE010000063.1 GCA_903933475.1 uncultured Alphaproteobacteria bacterium
AGAGGTCTGTGGGGTCCCCCGCCACGCGGAAGCCCAGGCCAGAGAGGGTCTCATGGAAGATCCGGTCATCGACATCGCCCTTCTCGAAGCCGTCATTGGCTTCATCCCAGGCGACAAGGCTGTCGACGGGGCAATTCCGGCCCCACATGACGACGGCGTAGGGGGCACCGTGCCGGAGCCCCGAGGCGATCCGGGCGAGGCCCAGGGTCTGGCTGGCCAGGCCGGGCTCCAGGGGGCGGTCGCGGACCCCGGGCGGTGCCGGCTCGGCGTAGACCGACAGGGTGGGCGGTTCCGCAGCGGCGGCGGGTCCCGCAAGGCCCAGGAACCCGGCCGCGACCAGGGCCCCGAGACGACGCAGGGGCCACGGCGTCCAGGAGTCTTCAGTGCGGGAGCCTGGAGTGCGAGTACCCGAAGTTCCGGCGTCCGGAGCGCTCCGCCCCCAGCGCTGTATCGGGTCCAGCATTTGGAGATTCATGGGGGCGGTCCTTTCGAGATGTTCCTTTTATGTTCACACTGGATCAGCCGGGAGGGAATGTCCAGACGGCTGTCCGCTTGACCTCCATGTCTTCCAACTCGCGGGTGGTGGGCACCTGGTACTCTGCCAGCCTGACCAGGCCCTCTCTCGGGAAGTAGGCCCGCCCTGGATCGCCGATGAGCACCCGGGCGCCCCGTCGGGCCCCCGCCTCCAGCCAGGCCATCACCCGCTCGGCGAGGGGCTTCTCGTAGCAGATATCTCCCGCGAGGATGACGTCGGCCTCTGGCGGGGGCAGGTCCAGCAGGTCCTGGTCGGTGAAGTCTGCGGACACGCCGTTGGCCTCCAGGTTCAGGGCCAGGGCAGCACCGCAGAAGCCATCGATGTCCGCCGCCAATACCTGGCGGGCGCCGGACCGGGCGGCGGCGATGGCGACGATCCCCGACCCGGACGCGAAGTCCACTACCCGCAGGCCGGCGACGGTCCCGGGCGTATCCAGTATGTAGCGCGCCAGGGCCTGCCCCCCGGCCCAGGCAAAGGCCCAGAACGGCGGCGGCAGGCCGATCTCCTGCAGGGCCTCCTCGGTCATGCGCCAGATCGGGGTGATCTCGTCGGCGAGGTGGAGGCGGAGCTCGGGAGTGTGCGGCGGCGACTGTAGCCGGGTGTGATCGAGGATGAAGGCGCGTCGACTTTCCGGATCACGTCCGATCATCTTGCGGCTACAGCCGCGGCCGGGGTCTGGCGGCGGCCAGTGGCGCGGTCCAGGACGACCGGATAGCCGCCGGGCTCGTAGAGCATCCTGTCCAGCATGCCCTTTCGGGCCAGCAGCCTGTGCACCTTGGGCAGGTTGTAGCAGGGCAGATGCATGAACATGTGGTGTTCGCAGTGGTAGTTCACCCAGTAGGGGGCGAGCGCCGAGCGGGCGATCCAGCCGGCCCGGGTGGTGCGCGCCTGCCGCAGCGGATCGGGTTCACCGCGGGCGATGCAGGCGTGCTCGGCAATGTTGCGCAGGCGGGTGATGACCGGGAACCAGGTCGCCTGGGGCAGGACCCACAAGACCGGCCAGGCCCACCAGACCCCGAAGGCCCCACCGACCAGGGTGATCACGACGCCGCCCAAAAGCCAGCGGCGCTTGCGGCGGACCTCCTCGGCCAGGATGGGCAGGAGAGGCTGGCCGGGTGGGCGCGCCTTCAGCCGATGCACGAGGTCGCCGAACCTCTGCTTGAAGAAGGTCTGTCCGGTGAGGTCCCGGATCATCTTCCGCCGAAGGGACGTACGGGTGATCGGGAAGGGTGCCGACAGGCCGATGTCGGGATCCTCGTCCTGTTGGGCGAACTTGTGGTGGCCGAGATGGTAGGCGCGGTAGCGGGCCAGCCCCCCACCCGTCAGCCACTCGCCTGCCAGGTCGTTGACCCTCAGGTTTGGATGCAGGGCACCGTGGGCGGCGTCATGCATCAGGATCGAGAGGCCCAGCTGCCGGCCGCCGATCAGGATGACGGCCAGGGGCAGGGTCAGGGGCCAGACCACGGCCATCGCCGCGGCAGCGAAGATCACGCCCCAGGCATGAGCCAGCAGGGCCAGACCCTTCCAGCGGGAGCGGCGCGCCAGGGGCGCCCACTCCGACGGGCTGAAGAAGGTCCGAGGATCAACGCGCGCAGCGGCGGGCACGGGTCGCCGGTCCGGATCAGCTGGTGAC
>CAIZKE010000064.1 GCA_903933475.1 uncultured Alphaproteobacteria bacterium
ATGAACGCCCCGGGCACGGTGCATGTGGGCCCGGCCGGAGTGGTGGGCTTCCTGGAGCCCTTCTTCGCCCCGATCGCGAAGAACGAGTTCCATGTCCTGCGCCGGGCCGTGGCCGGGCCCGTGGTGTTCATGGAGCGCCTGGACCGGCACCTGTTCGGCGCCAAGTGGGTGGAGCTGCCGGTCACCGGCGTCTTCGAGGTCAAGGACGGCAGCATCGTCTTCTACCGCGACTATTTCGACGCCCAGGTCCTGACGGCCCAGCTGGCGGGCTAGGCCGGGCACCTCTGGTCTTTTGGCCTGCGCGCGCGCATATGGGGCGCATGAGCCAGAGCCCCGCTTTCTTCACCGCTGTCTCCCGTGGCCTGCGCGGTCGCTGCCCGCATTGCGGCGATGGGCATCTGTTCCGGTCCTACCTCAAGGTGAACCCGGCCTGCCCGGCCTGCGGGGTCGACCTTGCGCGCTATCCGGCGGATGACGGTCCGGCCTATTTCACCATGCTGATCGTCGGCCACCTGGTGATCGCGCCGCTCCTGTTCATCCCCTGGGTCTGGCAGGCCTCGCCGGCAGTGGTCATTCCCGTGTCCCTGGTCTTCCTGACCGCGGTGACCCTGAGCTTCCTGCCCTGGGTCAAGGGCGCCTTCATCGGCCACATGGCCTACCTGCGCGCCACCGCCGACCGGACCCCAGGTCACACGGCCGACCAGGCCTGACCGCAAGGCTGGGGGAAGGGACAGATGACCGACGCCGCAGCCTCGACGGGTGCCCCGCCGACCGCCAGCCCTGAGCCTCCCGTCCTGACGCCCCTGGCCCGTGTCCGGGCCATACTGGGGGGGGCCGCCGGCAACCTGGTGGAGTGGTACGACTGGTTCGCCTATTCGTCCTTTGCCCTCTACTTCGCCCCGCACTTCTTCCCCAAGGGGGACACGACGGCCCAGCTGATGCAGGCCGCAGCGGTCTTCTGGGTGGGCTTCCTGGCCCGGCCCTTTGGTGCCTGGCTGACCGGCCTCTATGCCGACCGGGCTGGTCGCCGGGCGGCCCTGACCCTGTCGGTCTCGCTGATGTGCGCCGGCTCCTTCGCCATCGCCATCCTGCCGGACTATTCGCAATGGGGGCCCCTGGCGCCCATCTGCCTGGTGGCGGCCCGCCTGGTCCAGGGCCTGTCCCTGGGCGGCGAGTACGGCGCCAGCGCCACCTACATGTCGGAGATGGCCGGCAAGACCCGGCGCGGCTTCTGGTCGAGCTTCCAGTTCACCACCCTGATCATGGGCCAGCTGACCGCCCTGGCCGTGCTGATCGTCTTGCAGAACGTGATGCCCAGGGCGGACCTGGAGGCCTGGGGCTGGCGCATACCCTTCGTGATCGGTGGCCTGCTGGCGGTGGTGGTCTTCGTCATCCGCCGGGGGATCCACGAGAGCCCCTCCTTCCTGGCGGCCCAGGCCAGTGGGGTGGAGCGGCTGGGCGCCGTCCAGATGTTCCGGCGCTTCCCCCGGGAGACGGCGATGATCTTCGTCCTGACCTCGGCCGGCTCGCTCGCCTTCTACGCCTACACGACCTACATGCAGAAGTTCCTCGTCAATACCACGGGCTTCACCAAGGACACGGCCACGGCCATCAGCGCCGGCTCCCTGGTGGTCTACATGCTCATCCAGCCCCTGTTCGGACTGCTCTCGGACCGGGTCGGCCGCAAGACCACCCTGATCTTCGCCTTCGGCGCCGGGGCCCTGGCCACCTTCCCGGTCATGAGCGCCCTGTCGGGGATCGGCTCGCCCTGGATGGCCCTGGCCCTGGTGGTCCTGCTGCTCTTCATCCTGTCGGGCTACACGGCGGTGAACGCCATCCTCAAGGCCGAGCTCTTCCCTGCCCATGTCCGCGCCCTGGGGGTGGCCCTGCCCTACGCCCTGGCCAACTCCATCTTCGGCGGCTCGGCGGAGTATGTGGCCCTGGCCTTCAAGAAGGCGGGCGCGGAGAGCGGCTTCTACGCCTATGTGGCGATCGTGATGGCCATCGCCTTCCTCGTCGCCCTACGCCTGCGCGACACCCAGAAGCAGAGCCTGATCTTAGAGGATTAGGCGGCTGACCCCCAATTCCTCCCCCAAGGGGGAGGTGGACCGCGGATGCGGGCCGGAGGGGGTCTGCGGCGACCGGGATTGACCCCCTCAGTCGGCTGCGCCGACAGCACCCCCTGATGGGGAGCAATTGGCTCAGTAATTCCTCCCCCCAGGGGGTGGTGGGCCGCGATTGCGGGCCGGAGGGGGTCAGCTGAGGGTCCGTTGACCCCCTCACCCGGCTTCGCCGGGAGCTCCCCCTTGGGGGAGCAATTGGCTCAGTAATTCCTCCCCCAAGGGGGAGGTGGACCGCGAATGCGGGCCGGAGGGGGTCTGCGGAGGGGCCGTTCCCCCTCAGCAGCGCCCTTGCCTATACGGCGAGCCCCAGTTCGGCCCGCGCCCTGCGCGTCAGCCTGGCGGCGACCAGGGCGTGGGCGGCGGCCAGCCAGCCGCGCACCTCTTCCGCGTCCAGGTCCGCCAGCCGGTCAAAGGCTACCCACTTCGCCCGGGCCAGGTAGGGCGCCGGCCGGGCCTGACCCGTCTCCACCAGCACGGCGTAGGCGATGTCGCTGACCTTGATCGACAGGGCCCCTTCCAGGGTCTTCAGGGCGAAGACCCGGCCGCCCACCTTGTAGACGTCGGCGCCGCCCCACTGGACGACCTTTTCCGTTGCCGGCAGGGCCAGGGCGGCGGCCTCTAAGGCCTCCGGGCTCACGCCTTCACGCCGACTCCGATGGGGCAGGTCACCCCCGTGCCGTCCACGCCGCAGTAACCGTTGGGCACCTTGGCCAGGTACTGCTGGTGGTAGTGCTCGGC
>CAIZKE010000065.1 GCA_903933475.1 uncultured Alphaproteobacteria bacterium
AAGCCCGGCTACGCGCCCTCCGACGCCCTGGCCCAGGAGATCCTCGACTTCGGCCGGCGCACCCTGCCCTCGTTCAAGGTGCCCCGCAGCCTCGACTTCGTCACCGACCTGCCCCGGTCGGCGGCGGGCAAGATCCAGCGCAACAAGGTCCGGGCCCCCTACTGGGAAGGCCGAGCCAAGCAGATCTGAGCCGGCGGGTGGCGCACCCCGGGACCTAGACCCCAAAGGCCTTGAGAAATACGTCGAAGGCGCCCTCAAGGCCCTTGCGGGGGCCGTTCCGGCCACCGCCCATAGGCGCCTCTTCGAGGATCAGCACTCCGCCGCCGGCGTCCACGCGGTCCTTGAACAGGGCTTCACGGCCAAGGAAGTAAGGCCAGAATGTCTCGGTTCGCGCGACAGTGTAGGCGAGGTCGAGGCTGAAGCCGACAAGCTGGTCCGGGCCGAAGAGCCGGCCCGATTCCGCGCCCTCTACCCGGATGCCCCTCCCGCCCTTCAAGACCAGCCGACAGGGGCCATGGAACACGAGGTACCGAAGCTGGAGGGTCAGCCAGGCGTGCAGCGAGAACAGGCGCCAGTGGCTGGTGATCCGCAACGGTCGGTCGGCAGGCTGGACGACCGCGACAAGAGCGCGGGGATGCAGGACGCAGGCACCGCCCTTATCAAGACTGAGCACGGCGACCTCGGCGAGGGGATCATGGACCGCGGAAACCGTGGTCGTCTCACCTTCGCCGACGATCCGGGTGAGAAAGGAAAGGCCGCTGGCCAGGCTGCTCAAGGGATGCCGCCCGTCCAGAAGCGCCTGGGTGCGCTTCGCACCTTGGGTCGAGGTGGATTGAAGGTAGCCCTGACGCACAAGCAAGGCCTCTCCCGCCTTCAGGGTGATCGGGGCCGAAGTCGCAGAGGCCTGGACCAGGGTGGGAGGTGCGAGGTCCGAGCGAATGCGCAGGCGTATAGACGGCCACAGCTGCGCGAACGGCGCCAGGACGAAATAGAACAAGAGCCGGATCAGGAAGGGAGTGGCGACAATCACCGCGAGCAGGAAGGCGGCAGTGACGAGAGTGCTGCCGTAGGTCCGAGTCGGATTGAGAGTCACCCCTGTGGCAAGGGACTTCGCCTTATCAGCGGCGCTGCTGAAGGCGGCGTTGGCGGACTTAAGTGCCACAGCAGCCTGCCGCACTTGGTCGACCGCGTCTTTCTGGGCTTTGGCGACCTCAAGATAGGAATCGCAACGGCGCTTGGCCTCCTTCTGAAGGTCCGCCTCTTCATCGTACATGAGGTTCCGTGCGACCTTTTCCAGCTCGATCCGCGCCACGAACGTCCTCAGGTCTTCAATCGCCTTTTGACAGGCGCTCGCGGAGTTCTGAATCGGCTGAGCAGGAAGCTTCTGCGCGGCCAGAAGGACCTCGGCCTGCAGGTTCCGCTTCGAGGCCGCTTCCAGCAGAAGGATCTCGCCCTCCAAGGTCGCGCGTTCCAGTTCAAGGCCTTTACGGGCAAGAATTTCCCGTGGACTGAACGCCGCGAGAACGCCCAGAGGTGCCTGTAACTGCTGGTTCAGGCCTGAGAGTTCGGCGCGCGCATCCGGGAGACGACGCGTTACCTCCGCTGCAGGAGCCTTGGCGATTTCAGCCTGGAGATTTTCCGCCCTGGCCAGAGCGGTGCCCCTGTCTTTTGTGAACTGCTCGGCCAGAGCCTGCGGCGACATCAACTCCAGAGCCAGACCATCCTGCCCCAAGCGGTTCAGGACTGTCGGCATTACCAGGGTCGCGAAGATCACGGCCAAGACCAATGAAATGTAGAGAAGGGCCTTTCCGAAGACCCAATTGAAGAGCGGTTTCACTTAGAGCTTCTCCGTCGGCTGCAACTGTTCTGGAGGAGATCAGCCAATATCGCCAGAGGGCTTCGCAGGAACTGCAGTTGTAATCAGTGTCCTCTTTGGCTTGATTTTGCGTCAGGCGTGGCGGCCCCAGCCGAAACGATGAGAAAACAAGCGTGTCTGGAGATTGCGGGCGGGCGCCCTTAAGAAGCGGCCGCCGGTTTCCATTCGGGGTGCTCATGCCGATTCCCTTCATCGACCTCCAGGCCCAGCGCCAGCGGCTGGGCCAGCCCCTCGAGGACGCCATTCTCAAGGTCGTCCGTTCGGGGGCCTGGATCATGGGTCCCGAGATCGCCGAGCTGGAAAAGGCCCTGGGCGACTTTGGCCAGGCGCCCTTCGTCCTGTCCTGTGGTTCGGGCACGGAGGCCCTGCAGCTGCCCCTGATGGCCTGGGGGATCGGGCCGGGAGACGCGGTCTTCTGCCCGTCCTTCAGCTTCGCCGCGACCGCTGAGGTCATGCCCCTGGTCGGCGCCTCGCCGGTCTTCGTCGACGTCCGCCCCGACACCTTCACCCTCGACCCGGAACGCCTGGAGGCGGCCATCCAGGCCGTGAAGGCCGAGGGCGTCCTGACCCCCCGGGCGATCATGGCGGTCTGCCTGTTCGGCCAGCCCGCGGACTATCCGGCCCTGGCCGACATCGCCCGCCGGCACGGCCTGAAGCTGATCGCCGACTCCGCCCAGGGCTTTGGCTGCACACTGGACGGCCATCACCCCATCCACTGGGCGGACGTCGCCACCACCTCCTTCTTCCCGGCCAAGCCCCTGGGCGCCTATGGCGACGACGGGGCGGTGCTGAGCAAGGACGCGCGCCTCCACGACCTGCTGGTCAGCCTGAGGGTGCACGGCCAGGCGGTGAAGTCCGACATCGAGGGCCGGACCTTCGAGCACGATCCCAAGTACCTGAACATGCGGGTGGGCATGAACAGCCGGATGGACACCCTCCAGGCCGCCATCCTCCTGCAGAAGCTGACCATTTTCGCGGACGAGATCGAGGCCCGGAACCGGGTGGCCGATCGCTATGCCGAGGGCCTGAAGGGCCTGGTGGAGACCCCCGCGGTCATCCCGGGCGGCCGCAGCGTCTGGGCCCAGTACACGGTGAAGTGCGCCGACCGCGACGGCCTTGCCGCCCACCTGAAGGCTGCCGGGGTCCCGACGGCGGTCTACTATCCCATCCCCATCCATCAGCAGGCGGTCTACAGCGGCTATCCCGCGCCGGGCGGCCTGCCCGTGACCGACGCCCTGGCTGGCCAGGTGCTGAGCCTGCCCATGCACCCCTACCTGGAGCCCGACGCCCAGGACCAGGTGATCGCCGCGGTGCGGGGCTTTGCCGGCTAGCTGATCCAGTCACTTCCCAAGCTGGAGAGGGAGACCCCCACCAGGATCACCTGGTCGCCATTGCCCATATCCACCACGACGTCGGAGCCGACCTGGCTGATGGTCCGGGACGGTCCCCCATCCAGCACCAGTCGGTCGCCCTCGGCGAAGTTGAAGTCGGTAATGCGGTCGATGGCCGCGCCGGTCAGGCTGTGGAAGATGTCCGCCCCAGTGCCGCCGGCGATCGTATCATTGCCCTTGTCGCCCCAGATCCAGTCGTCGCCGGCCCCGCCCATGACGGTGTCGTCGCCCTGGCCGCCCCGGACCCAGTCGTTTCCGGCCCCCCCGTCTACGGTGTCATTGCCCATATTGCCGTAGACGATGTCCCAGGCCGCATCGCCGAACAGCAGGTCGTTGTCCTTGCCGCCGACGACCCAGTCCTCCCCGTCGTTTCCGCGGAGGGTGTCGTTTCCCATGTTGCCATGCATGTCGTCGAAGCCCGAACCCCCGGAGAGGGAGTCCTCTCCCGCCTCGCCGCGCAGGTAGTTGGTGCCGGAGGCCTCCACAATGGTGTCGGCCCCATCGCCGCCCCAGGCGGTATCGTTGCCGTCACCGGAGGCGATCATGTCGTTGTCGCCCTCGCCATTGACGCAGTCTGCACCTCCGCCGGAAACGATCACGTCATCACCGGCGCCAGCAAAAAAGGTTTCTGCAGCCGCACCGCCCATCATTCCGTCGATCCCCGACCCTCCGTTCTGCAGGGCTTGAGGCGCGACGCCCATCTCCACACGCAGATTCTCGGCGGAATCCCAGGCCCCCCGCCAGACTAGGAGGTCGGTCACCCCGTCGCCGTTGAAGTCTCCGGGTGTGATCTTGTCGTAGATGTTGCCCTGAATCAGGCCGGGCATCGCGATGAAGTGGCCCGCCCCGTCATTCAGGTATATCGGCGTCGTCGAGCCATTGGACAGGACCAGATCCTTCAGGCCGTCGCCATTGATGTCTGCAAGCTGGATCCGGCGAATCCAGGGGCCGCTCAGCAGGCTTACCGGCAGGGTCGCCGAGGTGGCATCGGTGAAGCCCCCCGCCTGATCGTTCACCAGCACCTGAACCTGGCGCACAATATCGGAAACCGCCGGGACCGTGTAGCTGACTATCAGGTCGGACCAGCCGTCCCGGTTGACGTCAATGACGCCGACATCAACGGCGGCGTCGGCGCTCGGCTGACCGCCGGGCGGCGTCTTGGCGGACACCGAGAAGAGACCGCGGCCATTGTTCAGCAGCAGTGCTGACCCGTTCTCGCTGCTGGACCCGAGGAAGAGATCGAGGTCCCCGTCACGGTCGACATCGACAAAGGCCTCCGACCAGTGGTTTTTGTATCCCTGGGCCACGGATGGGGGCAGACCTTCGGTGGTGCGCGAAAACCCGCCAGCGCCATCATTGATCAGGAAGAAGGGCCGGACCCAGGCGGTCCCGCCGCCGCCATTGCCGACAAAGATGTCGAGGTCCCCATCGCCGTCGATATCTGCCTCCTTGGCCGAGTGCGAATAGTCGCGGACCTGCGGCAACTGGGCGGTGGCGTTGGTCAGCCCACTCGCCCCCGACGAGAGGAGCAGGCTGTTTTGGGCCCCCGGGAAAGGATTGGTATCGTAGCCATGATCGGCGATGAATAGGTCCTGACGTCCATCGCGGTTGAAGTCGCCGACAATCAGCTCTCTGGCGTGGACGGAGGTCGGCGCGGACCCTGTGAGGCTCGCCGAGGCGTCTGTGAAGTCCCCCAATCCATTGCCGGACAGAAATCGGATCGGCGTTCCGCGATCCTCCAGGGGATAGAGGAAGTAGGCCATGACAATGTCGGCGTTCCCGTCCCCGTTGAAGTCGCCTACGGCGAATTCGTGTACGAAGGCGTTCTCATAGCCCTGTCTTAGGGGAAGGGAGAACGATTTGCTGACGAAATAGCTGGGCATTTTTCATTCCTGTCCCATTGAACAAACTGAAGTATCGAGGCACTCCGAAGTCCGCATTACACATTCATAGAGTAAGACTTCGTCGACCCAGTACAGCTCGAACCCACCTTCAGGGGGGCTGGTGAGCGTAAAGCCGACGACGCTTTCGGCCATAACCTGTCCAGGGATTGACAAATGTCCGGGCACGGAATTTTGCACAAACGGGTCGCAGTGAGAGGGCCCTCTGCTGTACACCAGCCCCCTAGGTAATCCATCCTGCTCCAAGGCTGGAGAGGGA
>CAIZKE010000066.1 GCA_903933475.1 uncultured Alphaproteobacteria bacterium
CGGGGGTTCCAGGAGCTGAACGTGGCCTTTGGCGGGACCCTGCGCCGGGACGTCTCGGACCATCCCGACCTCCTGCGGCACCATGCCCCCGACGAGGTCGGCTTCAACGAGATGTTCGACCATGTCCACGACGTGGAGCTGACGCCTGGCGGTGTCCTCGCCGGTGCCCTGGGGCAGGCCCGGATCCAGGTGAACTCGGTGCACTACCAGGGCGTCCAGCGCCTGGGGGACGGCCTGTCCCTTGAGGCCTGCGCCGATGACGGGGTGGTCGAGGCCTTCTCGACCCAGGTCAATTCCGCCCCGGTCCTGGCCGTCCAGTGGCATCCCGAATGGCGGACGGGCGAAAATCCCCAAAGTCAGGTATTCTTCGGCATCTTCGGGCGGGCCCTCCGGGGCGAGCCGCTTGTCAGCTGATCCGTTTCAGGAGTGACCCGCGTGAGCGTTCCCATCCGCAACCACGACATCGCCGAGCTTCGCCGCCTGGACCTGGCGCACCACCTGCCGGCCCAGGCGGACCACCGGCTGATCGCCAGCCTCGGCGGTAGCCGGATCATCACCCGGGCCGAGGGCAGCACCATCTACGACGGGGAGGGGAACGCCATCCTCGACGGCATGGCCGGGCTCTGGTGCGTGAACGTCGGGTATGGCCGGGAAGAGCTGGCCAAGGCGGCCTATGAGCAGATGCTCGAGCTGCCCTACTACAACACCTTCTTCCGGACAGCGACGCCGCCCACGGTGAAGCTGGCGGCCCGGATCGCGAGCAAGATGGGCGGCCACCTGAGCCACGTTTTCTTCAACTCGTCGGGCTCCGAGGCCGTCGATACGATCTTCCGCCTGACGCGGCACTACTGGAAGCTGAAGGGTCAGCCCCAGCGCCGGATCTTCATCAGCCGGTGGAATGCCTACCATGGCTCCACCGTGGCGGGGGTCTCGCTGGGCGGCATGAAGGCCATGCACGTCCAGGGCGACCTTCCCGTGCCCGGCGTCGAGCACGTCATGCAGCCCTACCACTTCGGCGAGGGTTTCGGTGAGGAGCCGGACGCCTTTGCCGCCCGTGCCGCCCAGGCCATCGAGGACCGCATACTGGAGGTCGGCCCCGAGAACGTCGCCGCCTTCATCGGCGAGCCCCTCCAGGGCGCTGGCGGGGTCATCATCCCGCCGGAGGGCTACTGGCCAAGGGTCCAGGCCATCTGCCGCAAGTACGGCATCCTGCTGGTCTGCGACGAGGTGATCTGCGGCTTTGGCCGGCTTGGCCAGTGGTTCGGCCATCACCACTACGGCGTGCAGCCGGACATGATCTCCATGGCCAAGGGCCTGTCCTCTGGCTACCTGCCCATCAGCGCCACCGGCGTGGCCGACCACATCGTCGCCGAACTGCGCGAGAAGGGCGGGGATTTCATCCACGGCTATACCTATAGCGGCCATCCCACAGCCGCCGCCGTCGCCCTGGCCAATATCGACATCATCGAGCGCGAGGGCCTGGTCGAGCGCACCCGCGACGACACCGGCCCCTACCTGGCCCGGGCCCTGGCCAGCCTGAACGACCATCCCCTGGTGGGCGAGACCCGCTCCCTTGGCCTGATCGGGGCGGTAGAGATCGTCCGGGAGCCAGGGACCAACAAGCGCTTCCTCGACAAGGAGGGCGAGGCCGGTCCGGTGGTGCGCGACATCTGCATCCGCAATGGCCTGATGGTGCGCGGCATCCGCGACACCATCGTCTGCTGCCCGCCCCTGGTCGTCACCCGGGCGGAGATCGACCGGCTGGCCTCCATCATCCGTCGCTCTCTCGATGAAGCCGAGCCCATCCTGCGGGCCCTGAAGCCAGAGGCGGCGGGATGACTTCCCGCAAGAAGCGTCCGCCGCCGGCCTCCCGGGAGAAGCGCGGCGTCGCTTCGCTGGAGGCGGCGGGCCCCTGGCTGGCCCGCCAGTCCATCGAGGAGATCGAGTGCGTCGTGCCCGACCTCGCCGGGGTCGCGCGCGGCAAGATCATGCCGGTCCGCAAGTTCCTGGGTGCGCCCAGCATGAACCTGCCCCTGGCGGTCTTCTACCAGACCATCACAGGCGACTTTCCGGAGGTGATGGGAACGGTCTCGGCGGTGCAGGCGGACACAGACATCGTCCTGCACCCGGACTTCGCCACCCTGGCGGTGGTGCCCTGGGCCCAGGACCCGACCGCCCAGATCATCCATGACGCCTTTCACCCCGACGGCCGGCCGGTGGAGGAGGCCCCCCGGCAGGTCCTGCGCCGGGTCCTGGCCCTCTACAAGGCGCGCGGCTGGACCCCGGTGGTCGCCCCCGAGCTCGAGTTCTACCTGGTCGAAAAGAACATCGACCCCGACTACCCGCTGCGTCCGCCCGTCGGCCGGTCCGGCCGGCCCGAGACCGGGCGGCAGGGGTATTCCATCGCTGCGGTCAACGAGTTCGACGCCCTCTTCGAGGACATGTACGAGTACTCCGAAGCCCAGGGGCTGGAGATCGATACCCTGATCCACGAGAGCGGTGTGGCCCAGATGGAGATCAACCTGCGGCACGGCGACCCGCTGGAACTGGCGGACCAGGTCTTCATGTTCAAGCGCACCATCCGCGAGGCGGCGCTGGAGCACGACATCTACGCCACCTTCATGGCCAAGCCGATGGCGGGTGAGCCCGGCAGTGCCATGCACATCCACCAGTCCCTCCTGGGCGCGGACGGGCGGCCCCTGTTCTCGGACTGGAAGACGGGGGAGCCCACCCGCACCTACCTGTCCTTCATCGCGGGCCAGCAGCGCTATCTGCCGGCGATCATGGCCATGCTGGCGCCCTATGTGAATTCCTACCGGCGCATCGCCCGGGGAACGGGGGCGCCGGTCAACACCCAGTGGGGCTACGACAACCGCACCTGTGGCCTGCGGGAGCCGCCCTCCGACCCGGCCAACCGCCGGCTGGAAAACCGGATCCCCTCGTCCGACGCCAATCCCTACCTGGCCATCGCCGCCGTCCTGGCGGCGGGCTGGCTGGGCATGACCCAGGACCTGACCCCCTCGGAGCCGGTGGCCACCGACGCCTC
>CAIZKE010000067.1 GCA_903933475.1 uncultured Alphaproteobacteria bacterium
CCCGGTCCAAATCCGCTCCGCAGATTTCAGGCAATGCGCCCTAGGCGATAGCGTGCGCTGATGGATTTCCGCTGGCGAGCGATCGACCGCAATCCCCCGATTTTGTTGAAGAAGTCGGCTGCTGGCGCGGGTGTTGGCGGGGCTGTGGCGAGGCGGCCCGCCCCCTCAGGCCATTGCGGGCGCCGGTTGCGGGATCAGCTTGGCGAGTTTGCGCAGGTTCTGGGCGGTGGCGGCGAGGAGGAACTCGTCGTGGGCGCCGCAGGGGCCTCGCAGTCGCAATCGGTCGAGCTTCAGGATGCGTTTGAGGTGGGCAAACAGCATTTCGACCTTCTTTCGCTCGCGTCGTGAGACGAGGTAGGCCTCGGTCTGGGCAATGGCCCTGGCATGATCGCGGGCGGCTTCGTGGATGGAACGGGTGACCTTGCGGGCTGGATCCTTGGGGCAGCACCGGGCCTTCAGCGGGCAGACGTCGCAGTCGCGCTTGGCGGCGCGGTAGCGGATAGTGTCGTCTCTCAAGGCTTCTGGCCTGGGTGTCTTGAACGGGCGTCGCCGCCTGTGAAGCGGTTTTCCGGCCGGGCAAGTGTAGGCGTCAGCGGCCGCGTCATAGGTGAAGTCGGTGCGGGACAGGGTCCCGTCAACCCGGTCGGATTTATCGATGACCGGCACGTGCGGTTCGATGTTCTGGTCGTTGACCAGCCAGTTCAGCATCGCCGCCGAGCCATAGGCGGTGTCCGCGGCAAGCCGATCTGGATGCAGATCGAACCGCTCCCGAGCACGCACAATCATGGTCTTGCAGGCGGTCACTTCGGCCTGGCGGATAGCGGTGGACGCCTCAACCTCGACGATGACCGCGTGCTTCAGGTCGATCAGATAGTTGGTGGAATAGGCATAGAAAGCCATGCCGCCGTTGGCGCCGGTCCAGCGCGAGGCGGGATCGGCGGGCGCGAGATACTTGGGCACGACCGGCGTCGCGCCCCCGAATGCGGCGTCGTCCAGCGCCGCCAGATATTCCTCGACCGCGCGGTTGGTCACCGCGCTGTCCAGGCCCTTGGCGCCGTCGGTCCCGCTCTGCCGGTTGGCGTCCGCCTTGATCAGGCTGGCGTCGACGGCGAACCCTTCGCCTCCCACCAGGCCTTCGGCCATGCACCGGCGCACGACGGTCTCAAACAGCTGGCGCAGCAGGTCGCTGTCACGGAAGCGGCCGTGGCGGTTCTTGGAGAAGGTCGAATGGTCCGGAACCTCGCCGTCCAGGCCCAGCCGGCAGAACCAGCGATAGGCCAGGTTGAGATGGACCTCGTCGCACAGCCGGCGCTCCGAGCGGATGCCGAAGCAATAGCCCACCAGAAGCATCCGGATCAGCAACTCCGGATCGATCGAGGGCCGGCCCGTTGAACTGTAGAACGGCGCCAGATGCGCCCGCACGCCGTCCAGGTCCACGAACCGGTCGATCGCCCGGAGCATGTGATCGGCCGGCACATGCCGATCCAGCGAGAACTTGTAGAACAGTGCACCTTGATCGACTTGCCGGTCACCCATCATGCGACACGCTCCAGGTCTGCATACCTGAATGGAATCAGTGTTCTAGCACCTAGGCAAGGCGGAGTTTTTCAACAGAATCGGGGGAAAGCGGACGTTCGACTGGCTCCGGTTTGCTGGCGCATCCTGACCCTAAGTTGACGATTGGAGCGTCTGCATTTCGGCCGCCCAAGGACTGGGCGGCAGCTCGAGCTCGCGAAGGTCTCGTCCACTCTATCCCAGCATTCAGCTGAAGCGGGCGGAACAGGCGAAGGCCTCACTTGGGGGCGAGGGCCTCATAGGTCAGCTGACGCAGGCGGTCGCGGATGCGTTCACTGTCTGGGAGGCTCGTGGTGGTGATCTTGGCGCGCAGAGGTGGCGTTTCCGACAGAGTGCCGCGGCTCGACACAAAGGTTTACTCGGCGGCTTAGGCTTAGCCCGAGAGCAAGCGAAAGCCTTGAGGGCGATCGTTAAACGGAACTATACCTCGGTGCGCCTCAATTTTGAATTCACGAGCGCAACAAGCACAATTCATGTGCCTTACTTTCCCCAAAAGGTCGTTTCGGTGCACTACATTGACGAGATAACGC
>CAIZKE010000068.1 GCA_903933475.1 uncultured Alphaproteobacteria bacterium
CGGCGCTGATCGTTCTGGTGGCCGGTGCCTGTATCATCGGCCTTGCCCCGATCCTCGTGCGTCTGGCGGACTCAGGACCGGCAGCGGTCGGCTTCTGGCGGATGACCTTCGCCCTCCCCCTGCTGTTTCTGTTGGCCCAGCGGGAGAGCGGCGGCGTGGGTCGCGCCGGGCCCGTCCTGCTCCTCGCGGGGGGAGCCTTCGCCCTGGACCTGGCCTTCTGGCACTACGGAATCGCCCTGACTTCCGTGGCCAAGGCCACCATCCTGTCCAACCTCACCCCCGTAATCGTAACTGGCGTCGCCTGGCTGGTCTTCCGCGAGCGGATCCGGCCCTTATTCCTGGCGGCGGTGGTGCTGGCGGTCGGCGGCGCATGCATTATGACCCTGGCCCGTGACCCCGGCCTTCCCGGAGCGAACCCTGCCCTGGGCGACGCTTATTCCGCCATGACAGCGGTCTGGTACGCCCTGTATTTCCTGGCGGTACAGAGGGCGCGGCAGACACGGGGCGCAGCCCAGGTCATGTTCTGGTCCAGCCTGACGGCGGCCCCCCTCCTGGCCGCCGCCTCGGGGCTGCTCGGGGAACGCTTCATGCCAGCGACACCCGGAGGCTGGGCGGCCTGCATCGGCCTTGGCGTCATGCACGTGACAGGACAGGGATCCATCGCCTGGGCTCTTGGCCGCCTTCCCGCCTCGGTCACGTCAGTGGTGGTGCTTGTCCAGCCGGTTGTGGCGGCGATCCTGGGCTGGGTCCTGTTCGGCGAGGTCTTCGGCCCCGGCCAGATGCTGGGCGGCGCCATTGCCCTGGCGGGCGTCATCCTCGCCCAGAGGGCCGCACGACCCGCCGATCAGCCGGGCTGAAGGTCCCAGGCCCGCCGGGCACCCTCGATATCGGCCAGGAGGCCTTCAAAGGCGGTCCAGTCGTCGTGCCGGGCGATGTCGTCCCATACCGCCTCGATCTGGTCTACGAGTAGCTCCACCGGCTCGGCGCGGCTGAACATGGGGTGACCAAGCCGGTCGGAACGGTCCGGGGTGGCCCCCTCGACCTCCCGCCGGAAGTCCGCGAACCCCTCGCCACGATACAGGTCACCGCGGACCCCGGAGAGGGCCCGGCCGGCGTCGCCGCAGAACCAGTCGAAGAAGAAGGGCTCCCAACGGAGTTCAGGACCGGCTGAAGCCAGGGCCCGGAAGGCCGATCCCACAAGCCGGGCGTCGGCTTCGGGGTCCCTGGGGGCCAGGCCCAGCCGACAGAGCATGGCCGCGGTCAGGCCCGCCCGGTAGCGCTCACCGAACCCGTTCAGGACGTCGATCAGGTCGGCTTCCGGTGCTCCGGCCCCGGCAAGAGCGCCGGCAAGCTGCTGGAGGTTCCAGAACACCGCCTCCGGCTGGCGACCGAAGCTGTAGAGCCCGGAGTGGTCAAAGTAGGCGGCGACGAAGTTCGGATCGTTGTGAGGCAGGAACCTGTAGGGGCCGTAGTCGAAGCTCTCGCCGGTGACGTTCATATTGTCGGTATTCAGGACACCGTGGACGAAGCCCGCGGCCATCCAGGCACCCGTCAGGCGCGCCGCCCCGGCGCAGGCTTCCTCCAGGAGGGCTACGCCCGGATCGGCCGCGCCGACCCTGTGGGGGAAGTAGTGTTCGAGGGTGTAACCGGTGAGCTGCTGGACGAGCTCCGGCCTGCCCAGGGCGGCGGGTCGCTGGAAGGTCCCGAACCGGATGTGGCTATGGCTCAGCCGCACCAAGACAGCGGACCGGGTCGGGCTGGGTTCGTCCTGGCGCACAAGGGATTCCCCAGTCTCCACCAGGGACAGGGCCCGAGAGGTGGGAACCCCCAGGGCCTCCAGCATGGCCGCGGCGAGGACCTCGCGCACGCCGCCCTTCAAGGTGAGTCTGCCGTCACCGCTCCGGGACCAGGGCGTGACGCCGGACCCCTTGGTCCCGAGATCAAGCAGTCGGCCCGATCCGGCCTCGCGCAATTGGGCGAAGGTGAAACCCCGACCGTCGCCAAGGTCAGGGTTGTAAACCCGGAACTGGTGGCCGTGGTACCTCTGCGCCAGCGGCGGATCGAGGTTATCGGGAAGCGGTGCAAAACGTCCGAAGTGGCGGGTCCACTCGTCGTCGGTCAGGTCCGAAAGCCCCACTGTCTCCGCTGCACGGTCGTTCCGGAACCGCAGGCGGACCATCGGGAAGTCTGCGGCCCTGACCGGATCGGCAAAGTCCCTACCCAGGGTCTGGAGACGGGGATCGGACCTATAGACGGAAGAAAACGGCATGCGGCGGACATGGCCGCCGGGGCGCAAAGACGCAAGCCCTGATCCTTGCCAATCGCCGCCGGCATGATATCCGACGGACATGGCCCGCAAGACCACCCTCGAATTCCTCAGGACCGAAGCTGGCTCAGGCGTCGTCCTGGCCCTGGCTGCCACCCTGGCGATCATTCTCGCCAACTCGCCCTGGGCGGCAGGCTATTTCAGCCTGATCAAGCATCCCCTCACCTTCCAGGCGGGGGACATCGAAGTCACCAAGCCCGTCCTGAAGTGGATCAAGGATGGCCTGATGACGATCTTCTTCTTCGTCGTGGGGCTGGAGATCAAATACGAGGTCATGCGCGGGGAATTGTCCAATCCCCGAAAGCTCGCCCTTCCTGTCCTGGGCGCCCTGGGCGGTATGGTGGCACCGGCGCTGATCTATCTGGCCCTCAATGGGGGTCCGGGCGGGGCGGTGGAAGGCTGGCCCGTGCCGGTAGCGACCGACATCGCCTTCGCCCTGGCGGCCCTGGCCATTGCCGGTCCCCGCCTCCCGCTCTCGCTGCGGACCTTCCTCCTGACCCTGGCGATTGTCGATGACCTGGGCGCTGTAGCCCTGATCGCGACCCTCTTCACCGACCATATCGATATGGTGGCCCTTGCGGGTGCAGGCGTGATGCTGGCGCTGATGGTGCTGGCAGGCAGGTGGCAACGGGCACCCTACGCCGTCTTTGCGATCCTGACCTTCGCGGTCTGGGCCTTCACCCTGGAGAGTGGCGTCAATCCCTCCATCGCCGGGGTCGTGGCGGCGATGGCGATTCCGATCGATCCCCGCAGGCCGGGAGAGGCGGGTATGCTGAAGACCATGATGCAGTCCCTGCACCCTTACGTCGCCTACGGCGTCATGCCGATCTTCGCCTTTGCTGCGGCAGGCTTCTCCTTTTCCGAGCTGTCTGCCGAGACCCTGTTCAGCCCGGTC
>CAIZKE010000069.1 GCA_903933475.1 uncultured Alphaproteobacteria bacterium
CGTGGGCGCCCTGATCGGGCGCGGGTGTCCCCACCTGTCCGAGGCCGAGTGCGCCGCCTACGACGCCCCCTTCCCGGACATCCGCTTCAAGGCCGGCGTCCGGGCCTTCCCCGAGCGGGTCATGACCGATCCGGGCATGGAAGGCATTGAGGAGAGCCTCGCGGCCCGGGACTTCTGGTCCCGGGACTTCAAGGGCAAGACCTTCATGGCGATCGGCGAGGCCGACATGGTGCTCGGGGCCCCGGTCATGGAAGAGCTGAGGCTTAGCCTGCGCAATTGCCCGGAGCCCCTACGGATTCTGGAGGCCGGGCACTTCGTTCAGGAATGGGGCGGCCCCGTCGCCGAGGCCGCCCTGAGGTCCTTCGCCGGCGGTTAGGCCAGCTTGACCAGCATCTTGCCCATGTTGGCGCCGGTGAAGAGGCCGATGAAGGCGTCCGGCGCCGAGGCAATGCCTTCACGCACCGTCTGGCGCCACTTCAGCTTGCCCTGGCCGTGCCAGGCGCCGAGTTCCTTCAGGAAGTCGCCCCTCATGTCCCAGTGGTTGGAGACGATGAAACCTTCCAGCCGCAGGTTCTTGCCGATGATCAGGGCCATGTTCGAAGGGCCCGGGACCGGAGCCTCGGCATTGTACATGGAGATCATGCCGCAGATGGCGAGGCGGGCGTTGGGGCGGGCCGCGTTGAGGGCCGCTTCGAGGTGTCCGCCGCCGACATTGTCGAAATAGACGTCGATCCCTTCGGGCGCGGCCTCGGCCAGGGCTGCAGTCAGGGCCGCAGCGGAGTCGCCGGTGGCCTTGTAGTCGATCACCGCGTCGACCCCGATCTCGTCCTTGAGGAAACGCGCCTTCTCTGCGCCGCCGGCCGAGGCGATGACCTTGTGGCCCTTCAGTTTTGCAATCTGGCAGACCAGGGAGCCCACGGCCCCGGCGGCGCCGGAGACGAAGACCACGTCACCCGGCTTGAGGGCGGCGACGCGGAGCAGGCCAGCGTAGGCGGTCAGGCCCGGCATGCCGGCGACACCCAGGAAGGCTTCGGTCGGCAGGCCGTGGGTGTCCAGCTTCTGGACGGCGCCGGCCGGGGCGTTGAAGGCCTCCCGCCAGCCGAAGTTGGACTGGACGAGATCGCCGGGCTTGAGGGACGGGTCGTTCGAGGCGATCACCTCGCCGATGGCACCGCCATCAAGGGGCCGGCCCAGCTGGAAGGGCGGGACATAGCTCTTCACGTCGTTCATGCGGCCGCGCATGTAGGGATCGACGGTCATCCAGGTGTTGCGGACCTGGACCTCTCCTGCGCCCGGCGCCGGGAGGTCAACGGAGGCGAGCTCGAAGTTGGCGGCGGCAGGCAGGCCCTGCGGACGGCTGCGCAGGCGGATTTCCCGGGATGTGGTCATGTCTTCCCCCTAAATGTCTTGGTGAGGCGGCGGTGCCGCCGGTCTGTAACTGACCCCATGGTGGCGTCTGCAGGCGCGGAATGCTAGGCGCAAGCGCGGTTTGCGGAGCAGAGAATGAACAAGGTCCTGAGGGGCGGCGTGATCGGGGCCGGTGTTTTCGGCGGCTACCATGCGCGCCAGTACGCCCAGGCCGAGGGCGCCCGACTGGCCGCGGTCTTTGATCCGGACCTGGAGCGCGCCCGGGAGGTCGCCGCCCGGCATGAGGCGACGGCCTTCGATGACCTCGACGCCTTCCTCGCCGATGTGGACGTGGTGACCGTGGCCTCGCCGGGTGTCCGCCACGCCGAAGGGGCGTTGGCCGCGCTCCGGGCGGGACGTCCTGTCTATGTGGAGAAGCCGCTCGCGGTGGATCTCGAGGAGGCGGACCGCATCCTTCTGGAGGCCAGCCGTCGGGGGCTGGTCGTCGCCTGCGGTCACCAGGAGCGCGTGGTCTTCCAGGCCATCGGCCTGTTCAGCGCCCCCGAGCGCCCGCTCCGGCTCGAAGCCGTGCGCCAGGGACCGCAGAGCGAGCGTAGCCTGGATATCTCGGTGATCCTGGACCTGATGATCCATGACCTGGACCTGGCCCTGTCCCTGGCCTCGGGCTCACCCCTGGCGGCGGAGGGGGAGGGCGACATCGCCTACAGCGGGGGCCTGGATGCCGTGCGCGCCGAAGTGACCTTCGATGATGGCTTCACGGCGGTCTTCGACGCTTCGCGGATGGCGCCGGAGCGCCGACGCAGCATGCGGGTCGTCTATCCCTCCGGGGAGCTCGAGATCGACTTCCTGGCCCGGACCTTCCGCAACACCACGGGGTTCGACCTGAACCCGGACTTTGCCGAGACCCCCGGAGCTCGCGATCCCCTCGGTGCGAGCGTGGGGGCCTTCCTGGCCTGCGTCCGGGGGGACCGGGACCGTCCGGTGGTTACCGGCGAAGAGGCGGCCCGGGCCCTCGACCTGGCCCTTGCCATCCAGCGGGCGGTGGACGAATCCGGTCCCCGCCACCATGTCTGACCAAACCCAAAGGAGATCGCCATGACCCGCCTCTATGATTTCGACTTCACGTCCATCGATGGCCTGCCCCTGCCGATGACGGAGTTCCGCGACCGCGCCGTCCTGGTGGTCAACACCGCCTCCCGCTGCGGCCTGACCCCCCAGTACGAGGGGCTTGAGGCCCTCTACGCGCAGTACCGTCAGCAGGGCCTCACCGTCCTGGGCGTGCCCTGTAACCAGTTCATGGGCCAGGAGCCCGGGACCGAGGCCGAGATCAAGGCATTCTGCGAGACCCGTTTCAAGATCGACTTCCCCCTGACCGCCAAGGCGGACGTCAAGGGCGCCTCGGCTCATCCCTTCTACAAGTGGGCGCTCGAAACCCTGGGCGAGGCAGCGGATCCATCCTGGAACTTCCACAAGCTCCTGGTGGGTCGCGACGGGCAGCTGATCGCCGCCTTCGGTCCGCGCACCGATCCGCAGGCCCCCGAGATCGTCTCTGCAGTGGAGGCGGCCCTCGCCGCACCTGCCGGCGCGTGACGGAGAGGGACGTCGAGAGCCTCTTCAGCGAGGCTGTCGCCCATCACCGGGCCGGGCGCATACAGGCCGCCATTTCCGGCTACCGGGAGGCACTCGAGGTCGTCCCGGGCCATGGCCATGCGACCTACAATCTCGGGGTGGCGCAGCGCGGCCTGGGTCGGGTGCGAGAGGCGATCGCCCTCTGGACCGGTCTCGTGGAGCGCGAACCTGGCCGGATCGAGGCCCTGCTCGCCTTGAGCCGGGCCTTTCGAACGCTTGGCGATGACCCGCGGTCCCTGGACTATGCCAGCCGCGCGGCCGCCCAGGACCCGCGCTCGGCGGACGCCCACAATCTCAGGTCCAACGCCCTGCGCAGCCTCGGGCGGAACCGCGAGGCCCTGGAGGCCCTGGATCTCGCCCTGGCAGCGGACCCGGGCTACGCCCTCGGCCACGCCAACCGCGGCCATCTTCTGTCGGCCCTGAAGCGACATGCCGAGGCCGTCCAGTCCTATCGTGCCGCGCGGAGCCTGGATCCGACCCTTCCAGACCTCACCGGTGCCCTCCTGGACCAGCAGATGCGCGGCTGCGACTGGCGGGACTTCGCGGACCTCCAGTCCGAGGTGCGCGAGGGTGTGCGGCGCGGCGAGCCCGTCACCATCCCCTTCACCTTCCTTGCGCACAATGACGACCCGGCGGACCAGATGGCCTGCGTGCGCACGCACATGAAGGTCCGCTTCCCGGAACTTCCCGCGCCGGCCTGGCGAGGCGAGACCCA
Organism: uncultured Alphaproteobacteria bacterium; assembly: GCA_903933475.1. Classification (GTDB taxonomy): domain Bacteria; phylum Pseudomonadota; class Alphaproteobacteria; order Caulobacterales; family Caulobacteraceae; genus Phenylobacterium. The sequence continues at coordinate 3,713 of CAIZKE010000069.1, forward strand.
GGTCCATGACCGGATCCGCGTCGCCTACGTCTCGTCGGACTTCCGCACGCACGCGGTCTCCCAGCTCCTGGCGGGGCTCCTGGAGGCGCATGACCGTTCGCGCTTCGAGATCCATGGCTACGCCCTGCCGCCGAACACGGACGATGACATGCGTCGCCGGGTGGCGGCGGCCTGTGACCGGTTCACGGATGTCTCCGCCTGGAGCGACGAGGTCATTGTCGCGCACATGCGGGAGGCCGGCGTGGACATCGCCGTGGACCTCAACGGCTTCACGACCTTCTGCCGGCCCGGGATCTTCGTGCGCCGGTGCGCGCCCTTGCAGATCAACTACCTTGGCTATCCGGGGGCCATGGGAACCCTCGCCGCCGACTATATCCTGGCGGATCCTGTTGTCATTCCGAACGTAGAATCCGTGAATTACGACGAGAAGATCATCCGGCTTCCCTTCGCCTACCAGCCGAATGACAACCGCCGGGAGATCGCGTCCGAGACGCCGACCCGGGCGGAGGCGGGGCTGCCCGAGGGCAGCTTCGTCTTCTGCTGCTTCAATGCCAGCTACAAGATCACGCCGCCCGTCTTCGACGTCTGGGCCGATCTCCTCGCCGGCGTCCCGGGCTCGGTCCTGTGGCTGCTCGGCGGCGATCCGGTCATCGAGGCCAACCTCCGAGCCGAGGCGGCCGGCCGGGGCCTCGATCCGGACCGGCTGGTCTTTGCCCCCAAGCGGGCCCTGCCGGAACACCTGGCCCGGCACCGGCTGGCGGACCTCTTCCTCGACACCCTGCCGTACAACGCCCACACCACGGCCAGCGACGCCCTCTGGGCCGGCTTGCCCCTGGTGACCTGCGCCGGCCGCAGCTTTGCGGCCCGGGTCGCCGCCTCCCTCCTGCGGGCCGTGGGCCTGCCTGAACTGGCGACCCCGTCTCTGGAGGCCTACCGCGACCTCGCCCTGGCCCTGGCCCGGGACCCCGACCGCCTGGGCGCCCTGAGGGACAAGCTCACCGCCAACCTCGCCACGGCGCCCCTCTTCGACACCGACAGGACCCGCCGGCAGGTCGAGGCCGCCTTCGGGATCGCCTGGCGTCGGCACCTGGCGGGCCTCGAGCCCCGCAGCTTCGACGTCCCGACGGACGCCTGAGCCCTCAGTCCTCGCGGATTCGGCTGTTGCGCCGGGTGTCCGGCATGAGGACGTAGGTCGCGAGGGACAACAGGATCACCGCCGTTACGTAGATGTAGAAGCCCGGTTCGCGCCCCGCACTCTTGAAGCTGAGGGCCACGAACTCGGCGGTGCCCCCGAACAGGGCGTTGGCGATGGCGTAGGGCAGGGCGACACCCAGGGCGCGGATCTCCGTCGGGAACATCTCAGCCTTCACGATGGCGCTGACCGAGGTGTAGCCGCTGACCACGGCGAGGCAGCCGACCACGATGAGGAAGGCGGCCCAGGGATCACGGGTTTCGGCGAGGGCGGAGAGGGCGGGCCAGGTCATCAGCGTTCCGCCGATCCCGAAGGCCAGGAGCAGGGCCCGTCGGCCGAAACGGTCGGAAAGGGCACCGGACAGGGGCTGGAGCAGGACGAAGACGGCCAGGGCCGCCGTGGTGATCAGGTTCGACTGGTCTTTCGAGAAGCCTGAGGTGTTGACCAGGAACTTCTGCATGTAGGTGCCAAAGGTGTAGTAGGCGAGGGTCCCACCGGCGGTCAGGCCCATGACGATCAGGGTCTCGCGGGGGTATTCGCGCACCAGCCTCAAGGTTGCCGTGGGCGAGGCGTCCCGGGCCTTGAAGGACGGGGTCTCTTCCATCCCGCTCCGCATCAGCAGGACGGTCGCCGCGATCAGGGCGCCGACGATGAAGGCCACGCGCCAGCCCCAGGCGTTCATCTGGTCTGGCGTCAGGACGGCCGTCAGGACCAGCAGCAGCAGGAGGGCCAGCAGCTGGCCGGTCATCAGGGTGGAGTAGAAGACCCCCGACCAGAAGCCACGCCGGTCCCGCGCCGCCATTTCCGAGAGGTAGGTGGCGCTGGCCCCGTACTCGCCGCCCATGCTGACGCCCTGGAGGATACGGGCGAAGACCAGGATGGCGGGGGCCGCCAGGCCGATCTGGTCATGCCCCGGGCAGAGGCCGATGATCAGGGAGCCCAGGCACATGAGGGCCACAGAGGCGATCATGGCCGCACGCCGCCCCGACCGGTCGCCGTAGAGCCCCATGATCCAGGCGCCGAAGGGCCGGGCCAGGAAGCCGACGGCATAGACCGCCGCCGATCCCAGCAGCTGGGCGGTCTGGTCTCCCTTCGGGAAGAAGGTCGGCGCGAAGTAGAGGGCGAAGGCGGCGTAGACGAACCAGTCGAAGGTCTCGACCATGTTGCCCGCCGAGGCCGCCAGGATCGAGCGCATCCGGGAAGGGCCCGCAGTCTGGTTGTGCGCCATGAAGAACCCCCCGATTTTTCGCCGATCTAGCCTGCTTTGCCGCCCCTGTCGCCGCCAGGGCTTCCAACCCTACCGCCCGGCGTCTAGGGAGAACTCCACATCGACGAGGAGGCCCCGCCATGATCCGCAAGCCTGACGGTACCTGGGACAAGTCCCGCCTGCCGAGCCGACATGTGACCGAAGGTCCGTCCCGGGCGCCGCACCGGTCCTACTATTACGCCATGGGCCTGGGCTCGCGCGAGATCGCCCAGCCCTTCGTCGGCGTGGCCTCCTGCTGGAATGAGGCGGCGCCCTGCAACACCGCCCTCATGCGCCAGGCGCATGCGGTGTCCGAGGGCGTGAAGAAGGCTGGCGCCACCCCGCGGGAATTCTGCACCATCACCGTCACCGACGGGATCGCCATGGGCCATGAGGGCATGCGCTCTTCCCTCGTCAGCCGCGACGTGATCGCCGACTCCGTCGAGCTGACCATGCGCGGCCACGGCTACGACGCCCTGGTGGGCATAGCCGGCTGCGACAAGTCGCTGCCCGGCATGATGATGGCCATGCTGCGCCTGAATGTGCCCTCGGTCTTCCTCTACGGCGGTTCCATCCTGCCGGGGTCCTGGCAGGGCCGGGACGTCACCGTGGTCGACGTCTTCGAGGCGGTGGGCCAGCATTCGGCCGGCAAGATGAGCCTGGACGACCTCTGCTCCCTCGAACAGCACGCCTGTCCGTCCGACGGTGCCTGCGGCGGCCAGTTCACCGCCAACACCATGGCCTGCGTGTCCGAGGCGATCGGCCTGGCCCTGCCGCTCTCCGCTGCCCTCCCGGCACCCTACCTCAGCCGGGACGCCTATGCGGTGGCCTCGGGCGAGACTGTGGTCCGCCTGATCGAGACCCAGCTGCGGCCCCGTGACATCGTCACCCGCAAGTCCTTCGAAAACGCCGCCGCGGTGATCGCGGCGACGGGTGGATCGACCAACGGCGCCCTGCACCTGCCGGCCATGGCCCATGAGTGCGGCATATCCTTCACCCTGCGCGACTTCGCCGAGATCGCCCAGCGCACGCCGCATATCGCAGACCTGAAGCCCGGCGGCCGTTTCGTGGCCAAGGACATGGGCGAGGCCGGCGGCATGCCCATGCTGCTGAAGACGCTCCTGGAAGGCGGATACATCCACGGCGACTGCATGACCATCACCGGCAAGACCATCGCCGAGAATGTCCGGGACGTGGTCTGGCGCGACGACCAGGAGGTCATCCGCACGGTCTCCAACCCGCTTTCGCCCACCGGCGGCCTGGTCGGCCTCTGGGGCTCGCTCGCGCCTGAGGGCTCCATCGTCAAGGTGGCAGGCATGACGTCGCACCGCTCGCACCGCGGCCCAGCCCGGGTCTTCGATGGCGAGCAGGCCTGCTTCGAGGCTGTGGAGCGCGGCGACTACAAGGACGGCGAAGTCCTGGTGATCCGGTACGAGGGCCCCCGTGGCGGCCCCGGCATGCGGGAAATGCTCTCGACCACGGCGGCGATTAGCGGACAGGGGCGTGGCGACAAGGTGGCCCTGGTCACCGATGGCCGCTTTTCCGGCGCGACCCGCGGCCTCTGCATCGGGCATGTCGGCCCCGAGGCCCAACTCGGTGGTCCGATCGGCCTGGTCCAGGACGGTGACATCATCTCGATCGACTCCGATGCCGGAACGATCGACCTCGAGGTGGATCCCGCCGAGTTGGAACGGCGTCGGCAGGCCTGGAAGCCCCGGGTCACGGGCTATGGCTCAGGCGCCCTCTGGAAGTACGCCCAGATCGTCGGTCCCGCCTATGAGGGTGCCGTCACCCATCCCGGCCAGGCCGGTGAAAGCCACGTCTACGCCGACCTCTAGTTCCGGTTCCGATAAGTGGGAACAGGCTCCAGGGGATTGGTCAGGGCAGGGCGGACATCCCGGCGATGAAGGGGTGGGCCAGCAGGACGACCAGGTAGGCTCCCGCCGCGATCAGGGCCTGGAGGGCGAATTCCGAGGGCTTCAGCACCTGCCGCCCTGACAGGATGGCGGCGAAGGGGACAAAGGAAGACCGGGCCTCGAAGGCCGCCCAACGCTCGCCGTGCGTGCGCCGGCGCTTGGCGTCGATGCTGGCGGCCCCGGCGAGGGACAGGACCAGCAGGGAGCCGAACAGGACCAGCGAGGCCAGGTCGCCGTTCACCAGGATATGGCCCGCCGACCAGATGGCCATGCCCCAGAGGAAGGGATGGCGGGTGATCCTCAGGACGCCGCGCACAGGATCGGGATCGTCCACCGCGCCAGACTGACCCACGGCACCGGGATTGCGGGTCAGGACGCCCGGCACGATCAGCAGGAAGGCCAGCAGCATCAGGCCGATCTGGAGGTTCCGGGTCACCGGGGTGACACTCCACCAGACCAGGGCCGCCGCTTCGCCCCGGGCGAGGCGGTGCGCGACGAACATCCAGGCCAGGACCGCGCCCGATGCGAGGGAGAAAAGTCCCAGGTATCGACCTTCTCCCAGCCGGGCGACCAGCCGGTCGCGGACCGTGGTTCCGCTGACGAGGAGATGAAGCAGGAGGAAGGCGACGGCAGCGAGGATCAGCGACGGCATGGTGATGGCTCCCGAGGTCTAGCCCGTCAGGCTCGCCCCTTGCGCTTACACTGTCAAGTTAAACGCCTATTCGAGGATGGGGCCTTCGCCGTCGCCGCCGCGCAGGGTCAGGGTCCTGCCCATGGCATCGAACAGCAGGTTCATGGCCACGGGCTTGTGCAC
>CAIZKE010000070.1 GCA_903933475.1 uncultured Alphaproteobacteria bacterium
CGGCCGCGCCCCCGGGGGCGGCCGGAAGGTCTCCGGAGATCCGGGGGGCCAGGCGGGCGGTGATGTCCTCAATGCCCTGGGCGTTGGGGTGCATGCCGTCCGGAAGCAGCCGGTCGGGCCTGCCGGCCACGCCGTCCAGGAAGAAGGGATAGACGCTCACGCCTCTCTGCCGGGCCAGGTCCGGATAGATGGGATTGAAGGCCTGGGCGTAGTCCTCGCCGAGGTTTGGTGCGGCCAGCATTGTCGTGAGGGCGGTGCGGATCTTGCGCCTGTCGAGTTCGTCGAGGATGGCCCCCAGATTCGCCCGGGTCTGCGCCGGGCTGAGGCCCCGCAACATGTCGTTGGCACCCAGACCGACGATCACCAGGTCCGGCTTCCGGGGCAGGCCGTCGAGGGTGAACCCCAGCCGCGCAAGCCCCGCTGCGGTCGTATCTCCGGAGACGCCGGCATTCACTACGGTCACGGACTGCCCGCTGCGGCGCAGGGCGCGCTCGAGGGCTGGCGCAAAGCCCTGGGAAGGCTCAAGCCCGTAGCCGGCGAAGAGGCTGTCACCGAAGATCACCACAAGGGAGCCGTCAGCTACTGCGGCCCGGGCAGGTGCGACCTGTGTCTTCGAGGCGTCGCCCGGAGGTGAACAGGCGATAATGATCTGGCAAAGCCCGGCAAGCACCACATATAGCCACCAACCCGAACGCACTGGACGCCTCCTCGCATGAACCACCCTGACGCCGACCTGATGATCCGCGCCCGGGGCGTGACACTCTCGCTCGGAAACACTGACATTCTCAAGGGCGTCGACCTCGATGCGCCCCGGGGACAGAGCCTGGCGGTCCTTGGACCCTCTGGTTCGGGCAAGTCCTCGCTGATGGCCGTGCTGTCGGGGCTGGAGCGGACAACCTCCGGCGAGGTCCGGATCGACGGGCAGGATCTGGGGCCGCTCAACGAGGATGAACTTGCAAGGGCGCGCCGGGGACGGATCGGCGTGGTCCTCCAGGCCTTCCACCTCCTGCCGACAATGACGGCGCTCGAGAACGTGGCCACCCCCCTTGAGCTTCTGGGCGCAACAGACGCCCGGGACCGCGCCGCGGGGGAGCTGGCCGCCGTGGGCCTGGGCGACCGGCTGACCCACTATCCTGCTCAGCTTTCGGGCGGCGAGCAGCAGAGGGTGGCCATCGCCCGCGCCATGGTGTCCCGGCCCGGCCTGATCTTCGCCGATGAACCCACCGGGAACCTGGACGGCGTCACCTCGCGGCGGGTGGCGGACCTGCTGTTCGAGCGGCGGGCCGCGACGGGTGCCACCCTGGTGATCATCACACACGACCCTGCCCTCGCCGCCCGCTGCGACCGTATTGTCGAGATGGCCGATGGCCGGATCGTCTCCGACAGGCCCGCATGACCTCCGCACCCCTCCACCTGCTCTGGCGGATCGCACGACGGGACCTGTCTGCAGGCTTTCGTGGCCTGCGCCTCCTGTTCCTCTGCCTGTTCCTCGGGGTCGGCGCCCTGGCGGCCATCGGAAGCCTGACGGCGGCCATTACCGGCGAGCTGACCCGGAAGGGACGCGAACTCCTGGGCGGAGACCTGGAGGTCGCGCTCACGCAGAGGTACGCCGAGGGGACCGAAAAGGCGCAGATGGCGCAACTGGGCAGGGTCAGCGAGACCGTCCGGCTGAGGGCGATGGCCAGCGGCGGCGGCGGGCCACCCATGCTCTCCGAACTCAAGGGCGTAGACAGCGGCTATCCCCTCTATGGCCGCCTGACCGTGGCCACCCCTTCAGGTCCGGTCGCGACGGGTCGTCCGGGATCCGGGGAGGTACTGATCGAGCGCGGACTTGCCGAGCGGCTGGGAGTCGGGGTCGGCGACAGCCTGGCCGTCGGCAAGGCCCGGTTCCGCATCTCCGGCGTTCTCGCCTCGGAGCCCGACCGGGTCGGCGAGGGTTTCAGCCTCGGGCCCGCGGCCCTGATCCGGCTGGAGGATATGGCCTCAACGGGCCTGATCCAGCCGGGCAGTCTCTTCCAGGCCAAGTACCGGATCCGGCTGGCGCAAGACGACCTCCGCCGGCCGGACAAGTTGGCGGAAGCGCTCAAGCGCGCCCACGGAGAGGCTGGCTGGCAGGTTCGCGACCACGGTCGCGCCGCGCCAGGCGCCAGCCGCTTCTTCGAGCGAATGGGGCAGTTCCTGGGCCTGATCGGTCTGTCCGCCCTGGTGATCGCCGGCATAGGCGTGAGCAATGGCGTTGCGGGCTATCTCGCGGCGCGGCGAGGGGCCATCGCTACCCTCAAGGTCCTTGGGGCCTCCAACCTCGACGTCTCGGTCCTCTATCTCCTGCAGGTCGCCGTGGTCGCGGCTTGCGCGATCGCCACCGGCCTCGCAGCAGGTGCGGCCCTGGCGCCCGCCCTCCTGGCCCTGCTCGGCGACCGCCTGCCCGTGAAACCAGACTTGGTCCTCCATCCCTGGCCCCTGGTCCTCGCCGCTGCCCAGGGACTGCTGATCGCCTTCATCTTCACCTGGCCGCCCCTGGCTCGCGCTGGGCGAACCCCGCCCGCCGCCATCTGGCGGACCCATCTTGAGCCTGCCGCCCGCCTGTCCAGGGGGGACGCGGCCATTGTCGGAACCGCCGCTGCGGCCTCCGTGGCCCTTGTCCTGGCAACCACGGACAGGCCGCTCTTCTCCGCTGGGGTGCTGGCGGCGACGGGCGGCGTCCTCCTCCTGCTCCTGCTGGTGGGGCTTGGCGTCAGGACCCTGGCCCACCGCCTGCCCCGACCCGCTTCGCCCCTTTTGAGGCTGGCCTTGTCCAACCTGCACCGTCCGGGTGCGCAGACTCCCGCCCTGGTCATCGCCATCGGCCTGTCCCTGACCCTCTTCGTCCTGATCGCGGCCATCCAGACCAGCCTGGATGCGGAAATCGCCCGGTCGGTTCCGCAGCGGGCGCCCGCACAGTTCGTTTTGGACGTGCCATCCGCAGGCGCGGCAGCCTTCCGCGAGGCGATTCAACAGGTGGCACCGGAGGCCGAAGTCGACCTCGTCCCGGCTCTTCGCGGGACGATCACGGCCTATGGCGGCCAGCGGGTCAGGGACATGAAGACCCTCCCGCGGGAAGCCTGGGTCCTGCGCGGCGAAAGGGGCGTTACCTACGCCGGGACCCTGCCGGAGGGCAGTCGCCTCACGGCGGGCACCTGGTGGCCGGCGGACTACCAGGGGCCGCCCCTTGTCTCCCTCGATGAGCGGGTGGCAGAGGCCCTGTCCCTGCAGGTCGGCGATACCCTGACGGTCAGTGTCCTGGGCCGGGAAATCCCCGCGCGCATCGCCTCGCTCAGGAAGATCGACTGGGAAACCCTGGGGTTCAACTACATGATGGTCTTCCCGCCGAGCACGCTTGCCCAGGCGCCCCACACCCTGGCGGGATCGGTCAGCCTTCCGCCGGACAAGGAGACAGCTTCGGCACGGGCCATCCTCGCAGCCTTTCCCGGCGCCTCGGTGATCTCTGTCCGCGAAGTGATTGGCCAGGCGCGCGTCCTTCTCGACCAGATGGCCCTGGCGGTGACCGCAGCCGCCTCAGTGACCCTGCTGGCCGGCATGGCGGTGCTGACGGGGGCCGTTGCCGCCGCGCGCCAGGCCCGGACCTACGACGCCGTCATCCTCAAGACCCTGGGTGCCACCCGGGGACAGCTGCTGGCCGTGCAGGCCCTCGAGTTCGGGCTTCTCGGCCTGCTCCTGGGCGGGGTCGCCCTGGCGGCAGGCCTGGCCGGGGCCTGGTGGATCATCGTCCAGGTCTTCGAGTTCACCTGGGCACCGGACTGGGGCCGCGTCCTGGGATCGGTTGCAGTGGGCCTCGCGGTGACCCTGGCCTTGAGCCTTGCCGGTGCCCTGCCCATCCTGTCCGCCCGGCCTGCGAGCGCGCTCCGTTCAGTCTAGGCTACCGACAGGAGGCGGGACCTTGGGCGACTTCTATGGCGCAGACCTCGCCGCCATCCATGCCGACGGCTTCGGCGGCCTCGGCGCTGCAGCGGCGGGCGTGGTTGCGCAGGCCCTCGGTGACAGTCTTGCAGGCGCCCGGATCCTGGACCTCGGCTGCGGCGCCGGCGCCCTGTCCGCGCCCCTGACCCAAGCCGGCGCACGGGTCTGGGGCCTTGATCTCTCCGCCTGAAGGCCTCCCGGTCTATCGCGCCCTTCGAAACGGATCCTGCGTTCAGTCTGGGACGTCAGGCCAAGGCCCGAACCGGGCACGACGCTTGACGCGACGGCGCTTTTCGCCGCCACTCCCCATACCGCCTGTTCAAAAGGTGGGCTGGGAGGAAGTCCAATGCCCGTCGACGAGGCCCGTCCGGATCCATCTGAGCCGCCGTCACTGCGTCTTCGCACCAAGCTGGCCTTCGGGATCGGCAGCGCGGCGGAAACCATCGCCCTGTTCTCACTCGGGTCCTACGCCCTGCTCTACTACAATCAGGTGCTGGGGCTGCCGGGCTGGCTGGGCGGGCTGGCGATCTCACTCTCCTTCGTGGTGGACGGGTTCGCCGACCCGGTCATCGGGTCGATCTCGGACCGCACACGGTCCCGCTTCGGACGCCGGCATCCCTTCATGTACGCCGCGCCCATACCCATCGCCCTTTTCTTCCTGGCCATCTTCAATCCGCCGGATGGCCTCAGCCACACCCTGCTCTTCCTCTGGTTCACGGGTTCAGTGATAGGGCTACGGGTGGCCATGAGCGTGTTCCACACCCCGCACCTGGCCTTCGGCGGCGAGCTATCGGAGTCCTACATCGAGCGCACCAAGGTGATGGCGTGGAACAATTTCTCCACCTGGATCGGCGGCACAGGCATCTCGCTGATCGCCCTCACTTACTTCTTCAAGGCCACGCCGGAGTATCCGCGGGGCCTCCTGAATCCCGAGCCCTACCTGCCATTCTCCCTGTTGGCCGCAGGGGCGACCCTGACCATCCTCTTCGGCTCGGCTTGGTTCACGCGTGACCAGATCCCGCGCCTGCCGAGGCCGCCGAAGGATCAGCCGCCCTTCTCGCCCTTCGAGTTCCTGAAGGACCTTGGCAAGATCCTGGCCAACCGGAACTATGTCTGGCTGCTGGCTGGCCTCTTCGCCCTGTCCCTCATGACAGGGATCCGCGACACCTTGGGGCTCTACGGCGGAACCTATTACTGGGGCTTCCCGTCGGAGATGCTGCGCTGGTACTCGCTGGGTAGCCTGATCGGCTTCGTCTCGGCCCTGACCCTCACGCCTCGGCTTCACGCCCGATGGGGCAAGCGAGGCGTGATCATCGCCAGCGCGGCGGCAACCGTCGTCTTCCCGGCGCTGGGCTTCATCCTGCGGGAGGTCGGGTGGATGTTCCCCAACGGGGATCCGCGGCTTCTGCCCACCCTGGTGGCCATTTCCGCCGTCAGCTACGCCACAGGCGCCATACTGAACATTTCGGTGATGAGCGCCCTGGCCGACGTGGCGGACGAGAACGAGGTTCGCTTCGGGGTCCGGCAGGAGGGGGTGCTGTACTCAACCCGAGCCCTCTTCGCCAAGCTCGACACAGCGATCGGCGCGGCCCTCGCCGGTATCGTGCTGACCCTGATCGCCTTCCCGGAGAAGGCGCAGCCAGGCGAGGTGGATCCTGGCGTCCTCCAGAACCTCGGGCTCTTCCTGGGGCCGATCTCCATGATCCCCGGCGTTTTCGCGGTCCTGCTCTACTCGCGCTTCAGCATTTCCAGCGCGGACCATGCGGCGACGCGCGCTAAGATCGACGCGGCGCGCCGGGGGGCCCCAGCAGTCCCGAACTGACGACCCAAGCGGCTGCGGCCCCCAGCCCCTGGCCCAGCAAGAATCCCGGAACCGACTCCGGAGCGATGCCGGCAAAGGTGTCAGTCAGGCTCCGGGCCAGGGTGACGGCGGGGTTAGCGAAGGATGTCGAGGCGGTGAAGCCGTAGGCGGCGGTGATGTAGAGGGCGACGAGGGCGGCCGTGGCCGCCGGGGCGAGGCGCGAGGCCAGGCGGATCACCAGGATGAGGCCGAAGGTGGCAACGGCTTCGGACAGCACCTGCCCGCCGCCGGACCGCACCTTGTCGGAGACCTGGAACAGCGGCAACTCGAACATGGCGTGGGCGAGGAGGACGCCGGCGACGGCGGCGCCGACATGTACGGCGACCCGGGCAAGGGCCTCACCGGCGGCAAGGTCCCGGTCGCGGGCGGCAAGGACGCTGACCAGGGGGTTGAAGTGTGCGCCCGAGATCGGTCCCAGAAGGGTGATCAGGACGGCCAGCCCGGCCCCGGTCGAGACCGTGTTCAGCATCAGGGCGATCGCGTCATTCCCTCCGGACAGCCGCTCGCCCATGATCCCCGAGCCCACCACGATGGACAGAAGAAGCGCGGTTCCCAAGCCTTCAGCCGCCAGCCGGCGGACCAGGCCGAAGTCGGGCCGGACCGCAGTCACGGGTTTAGATCCTTACCGATCGCCTCCAGACGGACCCGAACGTCCGGGCCGTCGAGGACTTCGGGTGGCAGGGAGAGGAAGCGTTCCACGCGGCGGCGAAGCTGGCGTTCCGCCTCGGCGAAGGCCTGCGCGATCTCGGCTCCGGACCCGCTCACCGCCGCCGGATCCTCGACACCCCAATGCGCGGAAACGGGACGTCCAGGCCAGATGGGGCAGACCTCGCCGGCGGCGTTGTCGCAGACGGTGAAGATAAAATCGATCGGCGGTGCCCCTGGGGCGGCGAACTCGTCCCAGGACTTGGAGCGGAAGTCATCTGGGTCGAGCCCCATAGACCTCAAAACAGGAACAGCGCCCGGATTGATGCGGCCGGTCGGGAAGGACCCGGCGGAGTGGGCCCGGAAGCGGTCGCCGCCCAGGCTCCGGAGCAGGCCCTCTGCGATCATCGAGCGCGCGGAATTTCCCGTGCAGAGGAAGAGGACGTTGCGGCGGAGGTCAGTCATGGGCGGGTCCCATAGCGAGGTGGCTGGGTCAGGGGGCCGGGACGGCCAGGAAGGTAGGAGCGATATCGGCGCAGATCTCGGGCCGTCCCCCACAGCAGTCCTCCATCAGGTAGGCGAGCAGACCGCGCATGGCACCGAAGTCCGCCGAGTAGAGAATGGAGCGGCCCTCCCGCCGGGACCGGGTCAGCCCCGCTGCGGTGAGGATGGCCAGGTTCGACGACAGGGTGTTGGGAAGGCTGCCCGTCGCCCGGGCGATCTCGCCTGCGGCGAGTCCCTCGGGACCGGCGCCAACAAGCCGGCGGAAGACGTCCAGCCGCCCCGGGTGCGCAAGGGCGCTGAGGGCGGAGACGGCGTCGTTGGGCGGCATGGCGGGACCTTGGGGCATGGCCCCAGACTTTATCTCGATATTTCCGGAATTGTCGAATCTTTACGACAGGATCATCTTGATCTCGTCACGTGACTCCCCGAGGCCTGATGCCGACGTTCCCTCCCCTTTCCACAGACGACGTCTGGCTGGGCCGCGACATGGCCCTGCGGGACGACTGGCGCCGCGTCCTGGGAGACGGCGAGGTCGAGGAGTTGATGGCGGCCAGAGCGACCGCCCGGGCCCGGTCCACGGACCGGACCGCCTGGAACCGGCAGGACTTTCCCCTGCCCCGGCTGAGGGTCGAGGTCGCCGCCTGGCTTGAAGCCCTGGACCGCGGCCGAGGCTTCCTGCTCCTGAGGGGCCTCCCGGTCGCCGAGATCGGACCAGAGGCGGCGGCCGACCTCTACTGGGGCCTCGGACTGCATATGGGACGTGCAGTCTCGCAGAATACCGACGGCGACCTGCTGGGCCATGTCCGGGATACAGGGGCGGATCCAGCCGCTTACGGGGTACGGCTTTACAAGACCCGGGCCGAGCAGGATTTTCATACGGATGGGGCGGACATAATTGGCCTCCTTTGCCTGCATTCGGCGAGGTCGGGGGGCGTCAGCCGCATCGCCAGTTCAGCAGCGATCTACAACCGGCTACTTTCGAAGCGGCCTGACCTGGCCCCTGCCCTCTTCGAGCCCTTTCCTTTCGACACCCAGGGTCAGCACGGGCCGGGGACACCGGCCTGGTTCGCTCGGCCAATCTGCCGTCTCCTGGAGGGGCGACTGAACCTCTTCTTCATCCCCTGGTACATCCGCGAGAGCCAGCAGCACCCCGATGCGCCTCGCCTGTCCGCCGAGCAGGACGCGGTGCTCAGATTCATTGAGACCACAGCCAACGACCCCGACCACTACCTGGACATGGACTTCCAGCCTGGGGACATCCAGCTGCTAAAGAACGCCTCCATCCTCCATAAGCGCACCGCCTACGAGGACTGGGACGACCCGTTGCGCAAGCGCCATCTCCTTCGCCTCTGGCTGGTGCAGGAGAGCTTCAGCGCCGGCGACGCCAGCCTGCGCGAGGGGGTGCAGGCCCCGGGCTAGCCGGCGGCCAGGCGCTCGGCCAGGCTTCGAAGGGCGGGATCCCGCTTGCGGGCCAGGAGGTCGATCGCGGTCCTGCCGTCCGGCCCCGGAATGTCACCACGAGCGCCGAAGCCAATGACCATTGCGAGCGCCTCTGCAGGGCTCGACTTGCGGATCATCAGATGCAGGGCGGTCAGGCCGTCCCGGGCTCGGTGGTCCGGGTTGGCACCAGCCTCAAGGAGCCTCTGGGCGCTGTCGAAATGGCTTGTAGCGACCGCCCAGAGGAAGGGTGTCGCGCCATCCTCCGACGTGGTCTCGTCGACAGGCGCGCCGCCAGCGAGCAGGAGATCGATGGCGGCCAGGTCAGAGCGCCAGGCCGCCGCGTAGAGACAGAAGCCGGGATTGGCGCCGCGCTCCAGAAGGAAGCGGGCGAGGTCGAGGTTCCGCCCGCGGCTGACTGCATGCCAGAGCGGCGTAGCCCGCCAGACGCCCTCGCAGAAGGCCGGCTCATCTAGGCCGAGGCCGAGATCGAGGAGGACCGAAGCTGTGGCGATACCCGCCTCGGCGGGCCGTTCCGGCGGTCCAGGCTCCACCATGCAAGCGAGGTGAAGCCAGTTCCGACCCCGGGGATCGCGATGCCCGAGCAGGTCCGGCTGGGCCCGGAGGACCTCGCCCACGGCGGTGGTATTCCAGGTCCGGACAAGATCGCGCAGGCGGCTGGGGGTCATGACGGGGGGGCTTCGACGGACGCGTCATCACATGTTGCGCCCCACCTGCTCCATAGGCAAGAGATCGGGGACCTCATTTCTGGACGGCTGAGTACAATCCGGATAAGTAATGGAAAAAGCGCCAGAAAATCCCAGTCTATACGACATCTCGGGTTGCTCCCGCCCCGCATTGAGCGGAACATGGCCCTCAACAAGCGGTAATGGAGTCCCGCCCACGAGGCGGCCAACCCTAACCGTATGAGCAGGCAGGGGAGAGGCGCGTGAACGACAAGGCGCCGGAAGGGCCTTCGGGCGGAGCCCGCAAACGCGGAGGCATCCCGAGACGCTGGATCCTCATGTTTGGCGGGCCTCTCGTGATCCTGGCGGCCCTCGCCATTTACATCCTGGCCCTGGGGCGGTTCCAGACCACGGATAACGCCTTTGTACAGGTAGCGAAGACCCCGGTGGCACCCTCCATCAGCGGGCGGGTGATCGAAATCTACGTCCGGGAAAACCAGTCAGTGAAGAGGGGCCAGGTGCTCTTCCGCCTCGATTCGCGGGACGCCTCGGCCAGCCTCTCCGCCGCGGAGGCCCAGCTTGCTGGCGCCGAGCAGATGGTCGCCCAGCAACGCGCAGCCTACGGACGCGAACAGGCCAACGTGGCGGCCGCACGGGAGAACCTGAGCTATGCAGAGGCCGAGGCTACGCGCCAGGCGGGACTCGCCGCGGCGGGCGCCGGTTCGGTGCAGGTCGCGGACCAGGCCCGCCACACCGCCCGCCTGGCCCGGGAACAGCTGAAGGCCGCAGAGCAGTCCGCAGCTGGGGCCCTCGCCGCCCTGGGCGGCGACCCCCAGGCGGGCTCACGGGCCGCAGCCGTCCTACAGGCCCGCGCCCAGTTGGAACGGGCGCGTCTCAACAGTTCCTATACAGAAGTCCTGGCGCCTTCGGATGGCGTGGTCGCCCGGGTCGACCAGCTGCCGGTCGGGGCCTACCTCAACGCCTCGCAGGCGGCGTTCTGGCTCCTGGCGGGGAGCCCTTGGGTGGAAGCCAACTTCAAGGAAGACCAGGTGGCCCGGATGCGCGTTGGCCAGCCTGTCGAGATCAAGATCGACGCCTATCCGCAGGGCCAGTTGATGGGCCGGGTCGCCAGCTTCGCTCCCGGCACCGGCCAGGCCTTCTCCGCCCTGCCCGCCCAGAACGGCACCGGGAACTGGGTGAAGGTCACCCAGAGACTGCCGGTGCGCATCGAGTTCAACCAGCCGCCGCCGGTCATGGCCGCGCGGGCGGGACTTTCCGCCACGGTCAAGGTCGACGTCCGGTCCAGCCGTGACGGGAAGTAGGGCCATGCCCGTCCTGCCCGGCATTCCGCGCCGGCCCACGGTCGCCCTGACCCTGGCCGCAGGCCTCCTGCTCCTGGGAGGGTGCGCCGCCACAGGTGCCGACTTCACCGCGCCCGCCGGGACGCCCTCGCCTGCAGGCTACGGCATGGCAGGCGAGCGCACGCCATCCAGAGTCGTGGTCGAGGCCGGCGCAAGGTCCCGAACCTGGTGGACCGCCTTTGGCTCCCCGAGGCTCGACGAGGTCATCCGGCTCGCCCTGGAGACCTCGCCCGACCTGGCCGAGGCGCGCGCCACCCTCGACCGCCACCGGGCGGAGGCAGAGGCGGCCTGGGCCCTCCTCAAGCCTCAGGTCGGCCTCAACGCCCGCGTCGAGCGGCAATTGTTCAACAGCGAGGCCTTCGGTTTCAGCGGCTTTCCGAGCCGCACATTCAGCATCTTCAGCCTCGGCGGCCTGGTGAGCTATGACCCTGACCTGTTCGGGGTCGGTCGCAGCCGGGCGGCCGAGGCCGACGCCCTGGCCGACGCCGCAGGCTGGGAGGCCGACGCTGCAGCCCTGTCGCTGTCCGCAAACGTGGCCCTGGAAGCCGTGCGGATCGCGGGCCTGAATGCGCAGATTGATGCTGCGGAGCAGGTGATCGACGACGACAGGAAGCTTGTAGAGCTGGCTCGGAGAGCCGAGGCCCTCGGCGGGCTGTCCAGGTCCGGCCGGGTGGAGATCGAAGCCCAGCTCGCCGGCGACGAGGCCCGGATGCCCGACCTCTTCCGGCAGAAGGACCAGGCCCGCCGCCGGCTGGCCCTCCTGGCGGGAAAGTCCCCCTCGGAATGGGCCCCGCCGGACTTCAAGCTGGCGGACCTGGTGCTTCCCGGGACCATTCCCGTGGGCCTGCCTTCGGAACTGCTTCGGGGGCGGCCGGACATAAAGGCCGCCGAGGCCGAGTTGCAGGCGGCCCGGCTCGCCGCCCGCGCGGAACAGACGGACTCCCTTCCGAAGCTGCGCCTCACCGGCAACTTCGCCCAGACCTCGAACCAGATCGAAGATCTGTTCAGGTCCAACTCGCGAGGTTGGAACCTGTCCTCAGGCCTGACGGCGCCGATCTACGACGGCGGCCTCGCCCGGGCCAACCGGAGGGCGGCCGAGGCCGACCTTCGCGGGGCGGAGGCGCGGTATCGCCGAACCGTGCTGGAGGCCTTCTCCCAGGTCGGCGGATTGATGGCGTCCCTCCAGGCCGGAGAGACCGAGGTCGCTGCATTCCGGCGCGCGGTGGACGCCGCGCAGACGGACGCCGACATCACGCTGGCCGGGGTGAGGCTGGGCGGCACCCCCCTGCTGAGGGCCATCGACGCCCGTCGACAGCTCAGCCTGGCGCGTCGCGGCCTGGCAGAGGCAGAGGCCCGGCGTCTCTCGGACATGATCGGTCTATTCGCCGCGGCCGGGGCGGACTGGCGGGCTGCGGGCGATGACTGACGCGCCCGACTTCCTGGAGAAGGACAAGGCGAACCGCATTCCCATCACCGGCGCCCTGATGCTGGCGACGCTGATGCATACCCTCGACAGCACGATCGCCAACGTCGCCCTGCCGAACATGCAGGGCAGCATCTCGGCGTCACCCGAGCAGCTGACCTGGGTGCTGACCTCCTACATCCTCGCCACGGCAGTCATGACCCCCCTCTGCGGCTGGCTGGCGATGAAGTTCGGCCGGAAGCGGATGATCGTCCTGTCGATCATTGGCTTCACGGCGGCCTCCATGCTCTGCGGGATCGCCTCCAGCGTGCCGGAGATGGTGCTCTTCAGAAGCCTGCAAGGTCTGGCGGGTGCCTCCCTGATGCCACTTTCGCAGTCCGTCATGCTGGACACCTTCCCGCAGGAGCAGATTCCTCGGGTCATGAGCCTCTGGAGTTCAGCCGTCATTCTGGGGCCGATCCTCGGTCCCATCGTCGGGGGATGGATCACTGAACACCTGGACTGGCGCTGGGTCTTCTTCATCAATCTGCCGCTCGGGATCATCGCGGTTCTGGGCGTTACCCGCTTCATGGCCGATGATCCGGGAGGGCGGCAGCGACCCTTTGACTTCATCGGCTTTTCGGCCTTGACGGCCTTCGTCGTGGGCCTCCAGGTCCTTCTGGATCGGGGCCCCGGGCAGGACTGGTGGGAGTCGCCCGAGATCTGGTCCTGGGCGGCCTTGTCCATGGCCGGGCTGTGGATCTTCCTCACCCAGTCGGCGACCGCCCAACACCCCTTCTTCCATCGCGACCTGGCCCGGGACGGAAATTTCGTCGGCACCACCGTGTTCAGCTTCTTCGTCGGGGTTCTCCTCTTCTCGACCAGTGCCCTCCTGCCGGTACTGATGCAGAACCTGCTCGGCTACTCGGCCATGCAGACCGGGACGGCGAGCGTCAGCCGGGGCGTCGGCTCGCTGATCTCGTTCCTGATGGTCCCCTTCCTGATCCGGAGGCTCGGGGCGAGGCAGGTCCTCTTTATGGGTACCGTCCTCAGCATCACCTCTCTCTGGGCGATGGCCGGGTTCGACCTGTCGATGACGGACTGGCCGATCATTGTCAGCGGATTCATCCAGGGCGCCGGCACGGGGCTTCTCTTTGCGCCCCTGAGCACACTGGCCTACGTAACCCTCAGCCCGGCGCACCGGGTGGAGGGGACCATTCTGTCGACGATGGCGCGAAGCCTCGGATCGGCCATCGGGATCTCGGTCGTGCAGGCGATGGTCCTGAGAAACAGTGCGCTCGCCCATAGCGAGCTCTCGTCCCGCATGGACCCTACAAGCCCCGTTCTCAAGGATATCATCCCCATTCCGGGTGCCCTAACGACGCCTGAGGGCCTGGCGCAGCTCAACGGAGAGGTGACCCGTCAGGCGATGATGATCGGCTATGTGGACATCTTCAGCTGGATGACGCTGATCACGCTGGCCATGATCCCGCTGATCCTGATCCTCAGGCCACCGCCCCGGGCGCCAATAGAAAAAATCAGCGAACCGGCGGACTAGATTTCTCCGCCCAAGGCGCCATGGTCGAAAAAAGTGCTTAGGGAGCCCGGGGAACCAAAATGACAGAGACCGCGACGCCGTCGGCGGACCCCAACCTTCCGCCGGCCATGGCGACCGTGAGCGCGATGCCCTACTCGGCTTCCTACACGCGCTACGCCATGCTGCTCCTGATGGCGATCTACACCATCAACTTCCTTGACCGGTCAGTGATCAACATCCTGGCCGAGCCCATCAAGAACGAGCTGAAGCTGGCAGACTGGCAGCTGGGCATGATGAGCGGCCTCGCCTTCGCGCTCTTCTACACCATACTTGGGATCCCCCTGGCCCAGCTCGCCGAGAGACGAAACCGGCCAATGATCATTGGCGCCTCCGTCGCGGTCTGGTCCGGATTCACCGCCCTTTCGGGCGCAACGACCAACTTCGTCCAGCTTGTTCTGTGCCGGATCGGCGTGGGAATCGGGGAGGCGGGCTGCACGCCGCCAGCCCACTCCCTGATCGCCGACTACGTGCCAAAGGAGAAGCGGGCCTCGGCTCTGGCCTTCTACTCGATGGGCACCCCGCTGGGTGGCCTTCTGGGTCTGGTCATGGGCGGCCTGATCGCGGATGCCTACGGCTGGCGGGTCGCCTTCCTCGTCGCCGGCGTCCCGGGGCTCCTCTTTGCTGCCCTCTGCTTCCTGACCCTTCGTGAGCCGCGCAAGATCCTCGCTGAACACAGCGCCAAAATCACCTCGTCCCAGGCGACCTTCCGGGAGACCCTGGCCTACCTGATGAAGAAGAAGACCTTCTGGCTGATTGCGCTGGGCGCCGCCATCAAGGCCTTCATCGGCTATGGACACGCCCCCTTCACCGCCAGCTTCTTCCTTCGGGTCCACGGTGATGAGATCGCCCGGCTGGCCAGCATGTTCGAGCTGAAATCCGTCGGCTTCATGGGCCTGGCCCTGGGCCTCATGGGGGGGACCGCCGGCATGATCTCCGCCTGGCTGGGGGGACAGATCGCAGACCGTTTCGCCAAGACAGACCTGCGCGGCTATGTCGTCGTTCCCGCCATCGCCTCCCTGATCGCCGTACCGATCTACATCCTTGCGGTGAGCGTGCCCTCAGCGACCGTGGCCCTCTGGATCCTGGTGATCAACGGTCTGTTGGGTTCACTCTGGTACGGACCGGTTTACGCGATCGGCCAGTCCATCGTACCGCCGCACATGCGGGCGACCGCATCCGCCATCCTCCTGTTCGTGATCAACCTGATCGGGTTGGGCCTGGGTCCGACGGTCGTGGGCATCATTTCGGACATCATGGCCAATGGCGTGGGCCTGGGCTCGGCCCAGGGCGTGCGCTGGGCCCTGATGATCTCCACCTGCTTCGGCTTGCTGGCCTTCGCCCTCTTCTGGACCGCCCGCAAGACGATCCGGGAAGAAATGGAGTCCTGAGACGGGACGCACTGGCGGAGGCGCAGCCCTCCGCCAGGGTCCCGACGACGGAGAGGCGCGGGCCGATTTTCTGCAGCCCCAGACTCGCGACCAACAAAGTTGACGCACCCGTCATTTTCGCCTTCCATAGAGAGAGGTGAAAAGAGGACACATCGTGAGCCGTATCCTGCCGTTGATTTTCCAGAACCTCACCTTCCTGTTCGGAATTGGGTTTCTGGCCCCCTTGGTCGCCCAGGTCCTTGAGAGGACCGTGCCTTCGATCGCCACCACGCCCTGGCCGCTTGCGGTGGGACTGTTGGTCGGCGGGGGCTGGGGCGCGATCGCCCAGAAGACGGGACGCTGGGTATGACCGACCTGTCCGCCGATGCCCTCCGCGCCCTGCCCCCTCGGGAGCTCAACCGCCTGGAGACCGAGACGGCGGCCCGGTTCATGGGCGGTCTGCCCTGGGGGTCGGTGCTCTGGGGGCTGGGGAACCTCGCCGTCTGGCTCTCGCTCTGGCCCCTGACCCTGTCGGGACTTCTGCCCCTTTGGGCGGCCTTTCCCATCGCCACCCTGAACGTCGCCCTCTGCTACCTGCCCTCACATGAGGCCCAGCACAGGATCATCGCCCGGGAGGGCGAGCCCCTGTTCTGGCTCAACGAACTGGTCGGGCACCTGTCGCCCCTGCCCATGCTCCTGCCCTACGGCGTCGCCCGTCTGACCCATTACGAGCACCATCTCCACGCCAACCACCCTGAGTTGGATCCTGACATTCACACCAAGGCGCCGAACGCCTGGCGGCTTCTGCTGAATACCATTGCCCACCGGCAGCCGGGATCGGCGACGGGCGGGAACTACTTCAAGGCCCTGACGCGGATCGGGACGGAGGAGGCAAAGCAGGCGGGCTTGGTCGCCGGCCTCTATACCCTGGCCTACCACGCCATCCTGTTCACCCTGGCCTGGTCCGGGTTCGCCATCGAGGCCGCCCTGATCTGGTGGCTGCCTCGGATCCTGGGCTCGACCTACATCCAGTTCTACCTGAGCTGGGCACCGCACCACCCGGCGGCGGAGATGGGCCGCTACCGGGACACCCGCGCCTTCCGCAGCCACATCGGCAACCTCTTGTCTTCGGGGATGCAGTTCCACGTCATCCACCACCTCTACCCGCGCATCCCCCTGCTCAGGCATGCGAAGGCCTATGCGGCCCTGCGGCCCTTCCTGGTGGCGCGGGACTGTCGGCTGGACGGCCTCTAGAGGGTCCGGACCAGGGTCGCGGCGTCGTCGGATCGGGACAGGGCCCAGGTACCCAGCTTGCGGGCCCAGTAGGCCTCACCGCCGTGGGCCAGGCGCAATCGGTGAAGGGCACCTGTAAGATGGTGCAGGTCGTGCTCGGCGCTGACGCCAATGGCCCCGTGGACAGCGTGGGCGATGCCGGCGCAGGCCATGGCGGCCTCGCCGCAGCGCATCTTGGCCACCGCCGCAGCCTGGACAGAGACCGAGAGCGGCGTGCCGGCCATGGCGATCTCCGCTGCCATCCGCGCCGCCATCACCTCCTCGGCCATGACAGCGATCTGGTGCTGGATCGCCTGGAACTTGCTGATCTCGCGCCCGAACTGCTGGCGGGTGGAGGCGTAGTCCGTTGTCATGGCCTGCAGGGCGTCGATGGCACCGGCCATCTGTGCGGCGTCGACAGCGGCGCACAGGGCGCGGGCGACGACAGGGTCCCTTCCCCCGGCCGTCAGCACCGGCTCGGCGTCCGGGCAGTCCAGGGCCTGGGGGTCTGCAAGCCGGGCCAGGATCGTCGGCAGGACTCGGGGTGCCCGGGGACGCCGGCCGACCTCAAACGCCAGGGGAAACAGGCCCGCCAGGTCCAGCCCGGCACCGCCCTCCGCCTCTGGGCGCAGCAGATCGAGAAAGCCGGATCCGACCAGTTCCGGCCAGGGATCGACGCCAAGGCCGTCGAGCAGCCGCCGCCAGGGATCCAGGAAGAGATCTTCGCGCATGGACCTCACCTCAGGCCAAGGCCGCGGGCGATGATGCCGCGGAGGATTTCACGGGTCCCACCCCGCAGGGAGAAGGTCGGGCTCATGCCCGCCAGGTAGTCCAGTGTGGCCAGGAGAGGCGCCGGGACCGGGCCGTCCACGGAGGCCAGGTGGTCGGTGATCAGGGCCGGGATGGACTGCTCGAAGCTGGCGCCCAGGTCCTTGACCATGGAGGCCTCAACCACCGGGCTCTCTCCCCGGGCCAGTTGGCCGGTCACCGCCAGGGACATGTTCCGCAGGGTCGCCAGCCGCGCCAGCATCCGTCCGGCCAGCTCGGCCTCGGATTCGGTGGGCCCGCCACGGCTCCGGATGAAGTCCATCCACTCGTCGATCAGCACGGTGGAGGAATAGAGCCGTTCCGGGCCGCTGCGCTCGAAGGCCAGTTCGGCATTGGTCTGGGACCAGCCCTGGCCTTCCTGGCCGATCAGGGCGTCCCCGGGCAGGTCGACATCCTCGAAGAAGACCTCCGAGAAGTGCTCGTCCCCCGCGAGGTCGCGGATGGGCCGCGCCGTCACGCCGGGGGTCTTCAGATCGATCAGCAGCTGCGAGAGACCCACCTGGCGGTCATCCGGCCCGCCGCTGGTCCTGACCAGGGCAACCATGTAGTGGGCCTTGTGCCCGTAGGTCGTCCAGATCTTGGAGCCGTTCAGGCGCCAGCCTGTGGCGGTCCGCTCGGCGCGGGTGCGGACGCTGGCAAGGTCGGAGCCCGAGTTGGGCTCGCTCATGCCAATACAGAAGAAGGCCTCGCCCCGGCAGATGCGCGGCACGATGTCCCGGCGCTGGGCCTCGGTCCCGTAGCGCAGGAGAAGGGGCGCACTCTGGCGCTCGGCGATCCAGTGGGCGGCCACCGGGGCACCTGCGGCCAGAAGCTCCTCGATCAGCACGAAGCGGGCAAAGGGGCTGCGGCCGCCGCCGCCGAATTCCACAGGCAGGGTCAGGCCCACCCAGCCGCGGGCGGCCAGGTCGCGGGAGAAGTCAGCGTCAAAGCCCATCCAGGTCCGCGCCCGGCGGGCCCCGGGAACACCAGCAA
>CAIZKE010000071.1 GCA_903933475.1 uncultured Alphaproteobacteria bacterium
GCTTGGCGCACGGGCCGGAGGAAAATTCGGGACGGGCCGGGCGCACGGCCGGCCGCGGAATTGTGGTCATTGCGATGTCTCCCATCCTTACAGATGAGCAGCACCCCGTTGGGGGGGCGTGGCCCGCCGCGCAAAAACGCCGCTTTGCGTCCGAAGGCAAGGGGGAATTGGGTGTGTGACGCCGGCAGGCGTCAGGGCTCCGCGGGGCGGCGCCGGGAGGTCACGACGCCGATCGTCAGGCTCAAGAGGACAACGCCTGTTGCGATATTACTTGAAATTGCGAACATCTTATCGAGCGGTATGGCCATCGCGAGATAATAGGCGTGAATTGCAAAGTATCCAGACATTGCACCCATCATGAGTGCGATCCAAATATAATTGTATCGGACTGCAAGTACAAGAAACGACAGGGCCATTATTCCATCAAAAGTGAGGAGAATAGTTCCAATATCTTTAAATCCTAGGAAATATCCGCAAATACCTGTCGCAATCGCATTGAATACGTATATGAGCGCCGCAATCCGCTCCGGAGTCTTGCCCGCGACCAGCGCCACGAGGGGAATCGCGACGGTCAGGGCGAACAGGACGGCTTCCAGCGCGGACATGAAAAGGGGCTCCTCCCATTCGAGAAGAGCCCCTAAATCTCTTAATGCAAGATGACGAAGTCAGGCGACGTGGCGCTCATCACCGGACAGGAAGAGCTCAAAGTCCTTCTTGCGGTAGGGCCCGCCCAGACGATGGCGGATGCCCAGGCGCAGGGCGGCTTCCTCGAGGCCCGAGTGCACTAGGCCCATGGCCGTACGGGCCGAGCTGAGTGCCGCGACGGTTTCAGTCAGCTTGACCTGGACGTCATCGGCAAAGGCGACCGGGGCACCCAGATCCGAGCGCGCCTGCAGCAGGTCGGCGAGCAATTGTGTGGTTTCGATCAGGGCCAGGTCGATCGCCGCTTCCGTGGCGATGAGCTTTTCCTGGGTGCGCTTGGCGATGAATGCCTTGTCCATGAGAACCCCTTCCGGAGGCAAAATGGCCTCGTTGTTAAGGTAAATCGGAGGTTAACGTCTGTCCCCTTGATTCATCATTTGTTAACCGTGGCAAATTGACGCAGGTCAAGGAATCTGCCTTTTTTCAGTCTGATTCGCACCCAACCGTCCGTTTTTTCAGGGTTAATTCAGGGAAACGTTAGGACTTCCGGGGCAGTCTGGGCTCTCGAACCGCGCCGGGATCAGAATGAAGCCCCCCGAACACCGCCAAAAGGCCCTCAGCACGGCGGGCTTTCACGCCCGCATCTCCGCCGCCGCCGTCATCACGGCGCTGAGCGTGCTCGTCCTGGCGTGCGTGGCCTTCATGGGCCAGCAGTGGGTCCAGGTCCAAGCCCAGAACCGCAGCCTCCAGTCCACCCTGGCTTCCGTGTCGGCGGTCACCCTCTCCGACGCCGTCGCGTCCGGGGATACCGCGGCGGTGGTTTCGGCGGTGCGCGCCCTTGGCCTCTCGCACAGGCTGGTCTCGGCGGAATTCTTCGACGCCTCGGGCCGAAGTGTGTCCGGCTTCGGGCAGGCGGGGCAGCTGGCACCCACCGGCTCCCAGATCGTCATCCGCACCCCCGTGGAAGGCAAGGGTGTCCACTTCGGCGAACTGGTGACCGTCGGCAGGGGGCTGGGCCTTGCTGAGGTCGCGCCCCAACTCGTCGCCCTGGCGGGTGCCCTCCTGTTCTCCGGCATCGGCATGGCCATCGTCATCTCCCGCGGCCAGGCGGACCGGGTGATCGCCCCCGTCGTCGAGCTGTCCACCGCCATGCAGCGGGTCTCGGACAGCGGCAGCTACGAACCCATCCACCTCGCCAGCCGGGACGGCCTGTTCCGGGGCCTGAGCGCGGCCTTCAACCAGCTCCTGCACCGCCTGTCCGTCCGTGAGGCCCAGCAGCAGTCCATGGTCGCCGAGCTGCAGGACGCCCGCGATCGCGCCAACGACGCCAACCTGATGAAGTCACAGTTCCTCGCCAATATGAGCCACGAGATCCGCACGCCCCTGAACGGTGTCCTGACCATGGCCGAGATCATGGCCATGGGCGACCTGCCCGGCGAGCAGAGGAAGCGCCTCGACGTGGTTCGCCAGTCCGGTGGCCTCCTGCTCAACATCCTCAACGACGTCCTTGACCTGTCCAAGATCGAGGCCGGGCGCATGACCCTGTCGGAAGAAGACTTCGATCTCGAGGCGGCCTTGTCTCCTGTGCATGATCTCTTCGCCCCTTCGGCGACCGAGAAGGGCCTTGAATTCGTGTTGCGCACCATGCCGGGGGCCAAGGGCGGCTGGCGGGGCGACCCCGGACGCCTGCGCCAGATCCTCGGCAACCTGGTCTCCAATGCGGTGAAGTTCACCCATTCCGGCTCGATCACCGTGCTCCTGGACCAGGTCTCGGACCAGCTCGTCATGACCGTGCGTGATACCGGGGTCGGCATCCCGGCCGAGAAGCACGCCATGCTCTTCGAGAAGTTCGTCCAGGTCGACAATTCCGCTACCCGCCGCTTTGGGGGTACCGGCCTTGGCCTCGCCATCTCGGCCGAACTCGCCCACATGATGGGGGGGCGCATCGCCTTCGAGAGCACCGAGGGCCTGGGCACGACCTTCCGGTTCTCGGCCCCCCTGATGCGTACGGCGGCGGGCGAAGCGATCGAGTTCGACGATGGCCTGTTCGAGGACGAAGAGGAGGCCGCGCCCCTGCGCGTGCTGGCCGCCGAAGATAATGTCACCAACCAGCAGGTCCTGACCGCGGTCATGGCCTCGGTCGGATGTGCGCTGGAGATCGTGCCTGACGGCGCCGCCGCGGTCGCTGCCTGGAAGACGGGCCGGTTCGACATCATTCTCATGGACATCCACATGCCGGTCATGGGCGGGGTGGAGGCAGCCACTGCGATCCGCGCCCTGGAGCGCAACCGCGGCCTGCCCCGGACGCCGATCATTGCCCTCACGGCCGACGCCATGACCCATCAGGTCGCCGAGTACCTGGCAGCAGGCATGGACGAACATCTGGCCAAGCCCATCGAGATCAAGCGGCTGATCGACACCCTCCAGCGGGTGTCCCAGGCCTCAGAGATGAACGCCGCCCAGGCCTCTGCCCGCGGAGCCCTCTGAGGCGCATGCCCTAGTCCTCGACGACCAGCTCGGGCCAGCGCGCCACGATACCCCCCACCTTGCCCCGGAAGCCGCCCGCCGGTCGCAGGGGATTGGGCCTTAACCTCAGGCTGAACAGGTCATCCAGCCCGAAGGGCGCTGCGATCGTCAGCCGGTCGTCAGCCTCAAGCCGGA
>CAIZKE010000072.1 GCA_903933475.1 uncultured Alphaproteobacteria bacterium
ACACTGGCGCACATGGCTGCAAAGGGGGACAGCCGGATCGCCTCCGCGACCTTCTTCGCCGCCCAGCAGGACTTCTCCGAAGCCGGCGACCTCCTCCTGTTCACCAGCGAGGAATGGCTGTCTGACCTCGAGAAGCAAATGGAGGCTGGCGGCGGCGTCCTGGCCGGCCAGACCATGGCGGATACCTTCAACATGCTCCGCTCGAACGACCTGATCTGGTCCTTCTTCGTCAACAACTACCTGCTGGGCAAGGAGCCCAAGCCCTTCGACCTGCTGTTCTGGAACTCGGACCAGACGCGGATGCCGAGGACCCTGCACCTCTACTACCTGCGCCGGTTCTACGGGGACAACGCCCTGGCTCGGGGTGAACTGGAGCTGGATGGCGTCAAGCTCGACCTGGGACAGGTCAAGACGCCGGTCTACATCCAGTCCTCAAAGGAGGACCACATCGCTCCCGCACGTTCGGTCTACCGGGGCGCGCGCCTCTTCGGCGGGCCGACCACCTTCACCCTGGCTGGCTCCGGGCATATCGCCGGTGTGATCAACGCGCCGGTGGCGAAGAAGTACCAGCACTGGACCCATGACACCCTGCCCGAGAGCCTTGAGGCCTGGCAGGCCGGAGCGGTAGAGGCGCCCGGGTCCTGGTGGCCACACTGGGCCGAATGGCTGAGATCGCGCTCGGGGGGCCAGGTCCCCGCCCGGGATCCCTCCGCAGGCCCCCTTCCCGCCCTTGAGGATGCCCCCGGGAGCTACGTAAAGGTTACGTCCTGAGGCGTCCCATGGCCATTCGCACGCTGGCCGCCAGGGCCCCGATGGGGAGAGTCAGGCTGACCATCCAGGGCGAGAGGGGTGATGGCCCCTTCTCGAGACCGAACCCCATGAGGCGCAGGCTGTAGGGCAGGAAGCCCGTGATCCCGGAGGTCCAGTCCATCCACAGGGTTCCCATGCCGGCAAGGCAGGCCAGGGCCCAGAAGAGGCGCCCTTCCAGGACTGGCATCCGGAAGACCCTTACCACTGTCCAGAGCATGAAGGCCGGGGTTGCCACAGCGAACCCCAGGAACAGCCACTGGCCCGCAGTCCGGCCCGGTGCCCAGAAAGCCTGGGACGCCTCGTCCGGCTTTGTCACTTCGGTGTAGGACATGGTCAGGGCCTGGTAGACCCTCACCACCTCGTACCCGCCAGAGCCCGAGGCTGGCGGTTCCGGCTTTGCAGACAGCAGGGCTGACTCCTTCCGGGGTGTCTGGGCCGTTGCTGGGATCACCTTCCTCCACCCCACCGGAACCAGGGTCAGGTCGACCACCGCCCGCCGTTCTGCAAATTGGTAAAGGTATTGGAGTTTCGCGTGTTCCGGGCCCGAAGCGCCCTTCCCCCCGGCCTGCTGCGAGGCCAGCAGGCGTATGGACCAGGGGGGATCGACGGGAAAGGCCTGGCGAACCTTCTCGATGCCAGCGGCGTGGTCCGGCGAGGCCATGAGTTGGGGAGCGATCCCCCGGTCAATGGCGGGCCAGTCACCGCGCTGGACGGCGTCCACGAATAGCCGGCCCATCCGGTCTGCATCCAGCTCCGCCTTCGGGGCTGCGCAAGCCGCGAGGAGCATCAGGCCCAGGAGGGCCAGGAGCCCCCTCATGCCGGTCGGAACCGCAGCGCGACCCCATTGCTGCAGTATCGAAGGCCTGTAGGGCGGGGCCCATCGTCGAACCGGTGACCATGGTGTCCGAGGCACTGGGCACAGTGGTACTCGGTGCGGGGCACGCCAATCATCCAGTCGGTCTTCAACCCCAGGGTACCGGGGATGGCGGTGTGGAAGCTCGGCCAGCCTGTGCCGCTCTCATACTTCCAGGTGGACCGGAAGAGAGGCAGGTCGCATCCGAGGCAATGAAAGGTTCCGCTACGCTTCTCCCGGAGGAGGTCGCTGGAACCCGGCCTCTCGGTATCCGCCTGCCGCAAGACGGCGAAGGCGCCAGGTGGAAGCCGACGTCGCCAGTCGGCGGTGGTCAGCTTGCGGAAGGGCGACCCTGCATAGGCGTCCTGCGCAGCGCGAGCCGACCTTGGCGCCAACGTCGCGGCAGAGATGCCGAGGAGAAGCCCGCGGCGGGTAGAAAGCCCCCTAGAGACCTGCATGTTCATCTAGCCCCAGCATCAGGTTCAGGTTCTGGACACAGGCACCAGACGCGCCCTTGCCCAGGTTGTCGAGGATCGCCACCAACCGCGCCTGGGTCCCGTCAGGGGATCCAAAGACGAAGAGGCTCAGGAGGTTGGTGCCGTTCAGCGATTCCGGATCGAGGTCCCAGACATATCCGGCCGCGCCTGAGCGGGTCTTCTGAAGATCGGCGCAGGCCTCTGCGGAGGCGACACGGACAAAACGCTCGCCGGCATAGCCCGCCTCCAGCGCCTGCCGAACGGCCTCCGGCAACGGGCGCTTCGGCAGGGCGGACAGGACCAGGGGCACTTCCACCAGCATGCCCTGGGCATAACGCCCCACGGCGGGGGCGAAGACCGGCGGGTGGGCAAGCCGTCCGTGGATCTGCATTTCCGGGAGGTGCTTATGGGCGAGGGACAGGCCATAGGTCCGGAAGGCGTCTGATGTTCCCATCGCCGGCGGTCCCTCGAACTCGCCGATCAGCCCCTTTCCACCCCCGGAAAATCCCGAGATCGCATTGACCGTGACGGGAAAGTCCGCTGGCAGAAGCCCGGCCTCCACAAGGGGCCGGACCAGCCCAATGAAGCCCGTCGGATAGCAACCGGGATTGCTGACCCGGTGTGAAGCCTGGATCGCCGCACGCTGTGTGCGGGTCATCTCGGCGAAGCCGTAGGTCCAGCCGGATGCGGTACGAAAGGCCGTGGAGGCGTCGATCACCTTCACATCGGAAGACGCGATCATGGACACCGCTTCCCGGGACGCATCGTCCGGGAGGCAGAGCACCACCAAGTCCGCCGCGTTCAGCAGCTCACGTCGGGCTTCGGGGTCCTTGCGGCGTCCAGGATCAATTGAAAGCAGGGCCAGGTCGGGGCGACGCTCCAACCGCTCGCGGATCTGGAGGCCCGTTGTTCCGGCCTCGCCATCAATGAAAACCTTGGGGGTCATGCGGCCTGTCCTGGGGTCACGACACGAAAAGGGGCGCTCCGGTAAGCCCGAAGCGCCCCAGCATCCCGATCGGAGCCGTTGTCTAGCGCTTCGAGAACTGGAAGCTGCGGCGGGCCTTAGCCTTGCCGTACTTCTTACGCTCGACCACTCGGCTGTCACGGGTCAGGAAGCCGTGGGGCTTCAGGACCGAGCGCAGCTCAGGCTCGAAATAGGTCAGGGCCTTGGAGATACCGTGGCGGATCGCCCCAGCCTGCCCGGACAGGCCCGAGCCGGCCACCGAGACGACGACGTCGAACTGGCCCGAGCGATTGGAGACATCCATGGGCTGGGCGATCATCATCCGCAGCACAGGGCGGGCGAAATACACCTCCTGGTCGCGACCGTTGATGGTGATCTGGCCCTTGCCCGGCTTGATCCAGACGCGGGCAACCGCGTTCTTGCGCTTGCCGGTCGCATAGGCCCGGCCCTGGGCGTCAAGCTTGCGCTCATAAACGATCGCCTGAGGGGCGGCCTGGGTGGAGAGGTTTTGCAGGGCATCGAAGCCCGTAGGCGCGGGAGCGTCGGTCATTGTCTTACTTGCTCCGCACGTTCTTGGCGTTCATGTCGCCGAAGACCAGGGCCTCCGGGTTTTGGGCAGCGTGGGGATGCTCGGCCCCGGCATAGACCCTCAGATGTGTGAGCTGGCGACGGGCTAGCGGGCTTTCCTTGGGGAGCATGCGCTCGACGGCCTTTTGAAGCACGCGCTCGGGGAAACGCCCGCCGAGGATCTTGTCCGCAGTCCGTTCCTTGATGCCGCCCGGATGGCCGGTATGCCAGTAATAGGTCTTCTGCTGGAGCTTGCGCCCCGTCAGCCGGACCTTGTCCGCGTTGATCACGACCACGAAGTCACCGCAGTCGACGTGCGGGGTGTAGTCGGGGCGATGCTTGCCGCGGAGACGCATGGCAATGAAGGAAGCGAGGCGGCCAACGACGGCGTTCTCGGCATCGATCATGATCCACTTCTTCTCGACGTCGGCGGGCTTCAGCGAAGCCGTCGTCTTCAGCATGGGAAAAGGTCCATTGGTTGTACGCGGGCCGGAGCCCGGGGCGAGGCGGGCGGATACGACAGGGGACCTTGCCCTGTCAACATGCGGCCATGAAAAAACTCGTAACCTTCAGGTTTTACTGACTTATTTAGTTAAGGTAACATAATACCCATTCAGGTACGGCGGGCGACCCACAGGAACCCGGTCGCAAGTCCGAACACAAGGGCGGCGGCAGCCTGGTGTGCCAGCCCGAGGTCGATGGGCGTTGCCCACATCAGGGTCCAGATCCCCAGCCCGGCCTGGCAGATGACACCCAATCCCAGGGCGACGGCCATACGTCTTCCGGAGGTTGAGGACACCCGCCCGGTCACGGCGGCATAGATCAACCCCACCGCGCAGAGACAGAGCAGATAGGCCCCCATGCGGTGATGAAACTGCACGGCAGGCACTGAGTGGGCGAAGGTGGCCCAGAGGCCCTGCCCGGCATAGTCCTGCGGGAACAGTCGGCCGCCCATCAGCGGCCAATCGTTCAGCACATAGCCGGCGTCATTCCCTGCGACCAGGGCCCCGAGCAGGATCTGGATGTAGACCAGCACGGCAAGCACAAGGGCGATCTGCGGCCAGGGGCCGCGAGCGCGCCGCCGAGACGGACCATTCCAGGCCTCAAGCCCCGTCCAGAGCAGGGCTGCAAGCAGGAAGAAGGCCAGGCCGAGGTGGGTCATCAGTCGCTCCGGAGCCACTGAAACCCGCTGGCTTAGTCCGCTGGCCACCATCCACCAGCCAATAAGGCCCTGGAGCCCGCCCAGGGCCAGGAGGGCCCAGCAGCGTCCTACCAGGCGTTTCGGGATCTGGCGCATGAACAGGAAGACCAGGAAAGGGAGCCCAAAGGCTATCCCGACCAGCCGCCCGAGGAACCGGTGGCCCCATTCCCACCAGTAGATCGTCTTGAAGGCCTCGAGGGACATGCCCCGATTGACCTGCTGGTATTGGGGGATGGCCTTGTACTTCTGGAACTCCGACGCCCAGTCGGCTTCCGACAGGGGCGGAAGGGCGCCCGTCACAGGCTTCCACTCGGTGATGGAGAGCCCCGAGTTGGTCAAGCGAGTGGCACCGCCCACTACGACCATGGCCAGGACCAGGGCCGCGACGATGAAGAGCCAGATGGCGACAGGGCGGGATCGTTCCGAGTTGGGCATGGGCCGCAATCACTCCTGTCGAAAGCCTCTTGGGTCCGCACCCAACCCCGGGTGACGAACGCGGTCAGGCGGGATATAGGCGCGCCCATGCCGCGTCGCCTCAGAAGTTTTGTCGGATCCGTCCTGATCCTCATTTTCCTCGCTGGATATGTCTGGGCGGCCACGGCCATCGCCGACCGACTCCCCAACGACATGCGGATCAAGCTGGTCTTCTTTGCCCTCGCGGGGGTCGGCTGGGGACTGCCCATCCTGCCCCTGATGACCTGGATGGAGCGGGGCCGATAGGCCGATGGTCGGAGCGGCGGGATTCGAACCCACGACCCCTTGACCCCCAGTCAAGTGCGCTACCAGGCTGCGCTACGCTCCGACATCGGCGAGCGGTTCTTCTAGCGGCTTGCGCCCGCCGGGCAAGTGATTTCGGTGTCAGCCAGCCAGCAGCACGTCGAGCCTGAGCTTGATGGCGAGCAGGTCTTCCCGGGTCGCCGCCAGTCGCGCCCGACCCCGCTCGTCGGGAGGCGCCTGCGAAAGCTTGGCAGTGGCTTGAGGCTGCGCAACCGCCAGGGCGGTGCCCACTTCCGGGGCCGCGGCGATTGGACCAGCAAGCGCGTGCAGGGCCTTTACGCCATCTCGCCGACAGACCTGCTGGACGTCCCGGATGGAGCGGCCATGGTCATGAAGCAGGGTGCGCAGGCTCCGGAGCAGGGCGACGTCCTGGGGGCGATAGAACCTGCGTCCCCCCGCCCGTTTCATCGGTCGGATCACCGAGAACCGGGTCTCCCAGAACCTCAGCACATGGGGCGCGACCCCGACCTCATCGGCGGCCTCCGAGATCGTCCGGAAAGCTTCGGGCCCCTTGGTCACGGTTTACTTCGAAAGCGCGCGGTCGATGCGCGCCTTCATGACCTGGCTGGCGCGGAACCCGATCACGCGGCGGGGTTCGATGGCTGCAGGCTCACCCGTCTTGGGATTGCGACCCATCCGGGCACGCTTGGCCCGCACCTGGAAGACCCCGAAGCCGGACAGCTTGACCTGCTCGCCCTGTTCAAGTGCCTGGGCTGTCAGTTCCAGGGTTCGCTCGACCAGCTCCGCGCAGTCCTGGCGAGTCAGGCCCACCTCTTCGTGGACCGCTTCCGCGAGATCGGCTCGTGTGACTGTGGATCCGTTCATGGTCCTTGCCCGTGCCAAAGGTGAGACTGCACACTACGCAATACGTTAACGCCAGAGATAAGCCTTTCAACTCAGGCGCATCAAGCCTGAAGTTAACGATTTTCCCGGGCTAGAGCCGCAGGGTGCACGCGCCCCAGGTCAGACCGCCGCCCATCGCCTCGAGAAGGATCAGCTGTCCGGGCCGGACCCGGCCGTCAGCAATGCCCTGCGCCAAAGCCAGGGGAATGGAAGCCGCCGAGGTATTGGCGTGCTCGGCCACCGTTGAGATCACCTTGGCTTCGTCGATGCCGAGCCGGTGGGCGACCCCGTTCAATATGCGCTGGTTCGCCTGGTGGGGAATGAACCAGTCAACGTCGGAGACCGCGATCCCGGCGTCTGCGGCTGCGGCGGTGACCGCTTCGGAAATGTTGATTACGGCGTGCTTGAAGACCTGGTTCCCCTGCATCCGCAGGTGGCCGATCTGGCCGTTGGTCGAGACCCCCCCGTCCACGTAGAGAAGGTCCTGCTTGGTGCCGTCCGCCCGCAGGGCGAAGCCAAGGAGCCCCCGGTCGGAGGCATCGCCCCTGCCCTCACCGGGCTCAACCACGACGGCGCCAGCACCATCCCCGAACAGGACGCAGGTCCCGCGGTCGCTCCAGTCCATCAGCCGGGTCATGGTCTCGGCGCCGATCACGAGGGCGCAGCGGGATCGCCCCCGGGCAACGAAGCCATCGGCCGTCGACAGGGCGTAGACAAAGCCTGAGCAGACGGCCTGGATGTCAAAGGCAATGCCCACCGGACACCCCAGCTTGCGCTGGACGATGGTGGCCACCGCCGGGAAGGTGAGGTCCGGAGTCGTCGTCGCAACGATGATCAGGTCCACGTCCGAAGGCGACCGACCTGCCGCCTCCAGGGCCCTGCGGGCGGCCTCGACGGCCAGGTCGGAGACAGCTTGCTCCGGCGCAGCCCGGTGCCTCTGGCGAATACCCGTGCGCTCCTGAATCCATTCGTCGGAGGTATCGACGAAGCGGGCGAGGTCCGCATTGGTGAGGACTTCCTCGGGTAGGTAGCCACCCACACCTGTGACCACGCTGCGGATCACGCGGGACCGCCTTGCGCCGCCGGGAAGTCAACGCCGAGCCGTGTCATGTTTCGCTCGATCTGGCTCATGAGGTCACTGGCCGCCAGGTCCACGGCCAGGCCAACCGAACGGCCAAAGTCCCGGGCATCGGCACCGCCGTGGCACTTTACCACCAACCCACCGAGGCCCAGCAGGGGTGCAGCGGGGGTCGGCGTAATCCGGTCGCGAAAGCGCCTCAGGGCCGGGCGGGCCAGCAAGGCACCGATCTTGGCGGGAAGGCTCGAGGTCAGGGCGGCCTTGAGCTCCTCGGTGATGTAGCGCGCCGCCCCCTCCCCGGTCTTCAGGGCGACATTGCCGGTGAAACCATCGGTCACGACCACGTCAACCAGGTTGGTGGACAGGTCGTCGCCCTCGACGAAGCCGTGATAGGCGATGTCCAGCCTGCCGCTGCGCAGGATGGCATGCGCCTGCTGCACCTCGTCATGGCCCTTCATGTCCTCGGAGCCGACGTTCAGCAAGCCGACCCGGGGCCGCTCCACGCCATAGGCCACCCTGTGATAGGCCTCGCCGAGGATGGCGAACTCCACAAGCCGTTCGGCGTCACAGTCGATGTTCGCCCCGGCGTCCAGGAGAGTCGTTACGCCCCTGAGCCCCGGCCAGGGCACCACCAGCGGCGGCCGCTCCATGGGAACGCTCATGCGCAGGATCAGCCGGGCGATGGCCATCAGGCTACCCGTGCTGCCGCAGGAGACGGCGGCGACCGCTTCCCCGGACTTTACCGCCTCGATGGCGTTCCACATCGAGGCACCCTTGCCCCTCCGGACGGCCGTGGCCGGCTTCTCGTCCGAGGCGATGACCTTGTCTGTGTGGCGGACCTCGGACCGCCGGGCGAGTTCCGGGGTACGGGCCAGTTCGGGCCGAATGCGGGCCTCGTCCCCATGCAACAGGAACCGCACGGTCGCAGGCATGCTCTTCAGAGCGAGGGCCAGACCAGGAACTGTCGCCGAAACCCCGTGATCGCCGCCCATGGCGTCGATGGAAATGACACTCGATTCGGTCAACAGACTCAGCCCGCCCCTACCCGCCGCAGGGCGCAGGATACAGGCCCAGGATCGGCATGCAAACCAGGGCCTGCCGCCGGCATCAAGGACGCCTGTCCTTCAACGCATCGAGGGCCGCGAAGGGCGAGGTCGTGTCCGGACCCGCAGTCCAGTCGAAAACGGCATCTGACCGGCGGGGGAAGGGATCGATCGCCAGGGCGAGATGCTCCTCGAGAATGGCATCGACGTCGACGGCGTCCCCTTCGAGGACGTCGGGGGGATCAGGGCTCTCCAGCGAGATCTCGACCTCTCCGTCTCCTGTTTCGGCAGGTAGGTTGGGACTGCCCTCCGGGACCAGCCGGAGGTCGATGTCGCCGGCTATGGGCTGGGAGAAGGCCTCGAGGCTTAAGCCGCAGACCTGGATGACCTCGCCCTGGAAACGTCCCTTGATCTCGCACCCATCCAACCACGGACGAACCTCAAGGTGCGCCACCAGTTTCGGAAGGCCCTCAAGGCCCAGCCGCCCGGCCAGCCCGGCCCTCGCCGCCTCGTCGGGCACCAGGTGAAGACTGAGGGGCCCGGCCGCCAGGTCGCCCAGCCGGAACTGCATCGAACCCGTCATTTCGCACTCCAGTCGACCTGTCCGTCCAGCAATGCCCGGAGGGGCAGCATGGCGAGGTGGCTCCTTTGCGCATGGACATAGGCGGCCAGTTCAGAAACGGGCGGCGCCTCCATGCCTTCATAGACGGTCCGCGAGAGGATCGTCTCCAGTCCGTCGGCTTCGTCTGCGCCCTCAAAGGCGGCCTCATAGCTCCGAAGGCGGCCGTAGAGCGCCTCTCCGAGCTTCCGCATCTTCTTCCCGACCGAGAGGTCGCCTACGCCCATCTCCCGGAGCGCATCGTCGAGTGAGCGTATGTAAGCGTCGAAGAGGCCCTGGGAGACCTCCCCGGCCTCGGGGCCCTGGCGAACAAGCCGGTCGAGCAACAGGATCACGTGCAGGGTGTACTGCTCGAACCGCCCTTCGACGGTGTCAGGTGTCCGCAGTTCCGCGTACAGGTCTGGCCGCCGGGCCTGGACAACGCAGGCGGCGTAGAGCCGCTTGCCGGCTTCCTGCTCGGGTCGCTTTTTGAAAAGTCGCATCTTGGCCTCGATTTCGCCCCCGACTGCGCGTAACGCCGGCATTGCAGTAAGGGGCGACGGGCGCTAGGTCAAAGCCCGGAGCCAGGAGACGGGACAGACATGCTGAAACGCGCCGCCTTCGCCATCGCGCTCGCAGGGTTCGCCCTCACGGGTGCCTGCGCACCGGTCACCACATTTTCCGGCTTCCAGGCGATCGAATCCAATCCCCGAGATATCAAACCGGGGACCGACAGCAAGGCCACCGTTCGAGGACGCCTGGGCTCCCCCTCCACGGTCTCAGCCTTCGACCCCAATGTCTGGATCTATATGAACCAGGTGAAAGAGACCGTGGCCTTCTTCAAGCCCACCGTCACCCGCCGGGACATCACCATCATCGCCTTCGACCAGGAGACGGAAACGGTGAAGACGGTCGACAACCTCACCCTGGCGGACGGCAAGGTCATCGCCTTCAACGGCCGCGAAACGCCAACCCGCGGCCGCGAACTGACTGTCGTCGAACAGTTGATCGGCTCGATCGGAGCCGGTGGCCTGCTCCCCCGCGAGGACGAAGGCGTCCCCGGGTCGCGTCCGGGAGACCGTCGCTAGATCCTGGAACTGAAACCCGGGACGACGCTTGGCCAGGCTGGCACCTCGCGCCAGGATACCCAGCTCAACACTCCCAGTCCCCCGCACACATGAAAACGCCCCGGAGAGATCTCCGGGGCGTCGTCAGTCTTGGGGTTGGCTTGGGGGCTTCAGCCCTGTGCGTAGAGGATGGCAAGCAGCAGGAGGGCCACGATGTTGGTGATCTTGATCATCGGGTTCACTGCCGGGCCTGCGGTGTCCTTGTAGGGGTCGCCAACGGTGTCGCCGGTGACCGCGGCCTTGTGGGCATCGGAGCCCTTGCCGCCGTAGTGACCCTCCTCGATCAGCTTCTTGGCGTTGTCCCAGGCACCGCCCCCAGAGGTCATCGAGATGGCCACGAACAGGCCGGTCACGATCACGCCCATCAGCATGGCACCCAGGGAGGCAAAGCCATTGGCCTTGCCCGCCGCAGCGGTGATGACGAAGAACAGGACGACGGGCGAGACAACCGGCAGCAGGGACGGCACGATCATTTCGCGGATGGCGGCGTTCGTCAGGATGCTGACAGCCCGGCCGTATTCCGGCTTGACCTCGCCGGTCATGATGCCCGGGTTTTCGCGGAACTGGCGGCGGACTTCCTCGACCACCGACTCCGCAGCCCGGCCGACTGCGGTCATGGACATGCCGCCGAACAGGAAGGGAAGCAGGCCGCCGAACAGGAGGCCAACCACCACATAGGGGTTGGAGAGGTCGAAGGCCACGACGCCCAGGCCGTCGAAGAAGGACCCCGGCTTGGCCTGCGCCGAGAAGTACTTGAGGTCCTCGGTGTAGGCCGCAAAGAGCACAAGGGCACCCAGGCCGGCCGAACCAATGGCGTAGCCCTTGGTGACAGCCTTGGTGGTGTTGCCCACGGCGTCGAGGGCGTCAGTGGTCACGCGGACCTCTGAGGGCAGGCCCGCCATCTCAGCGATGCCGCCGGCGTTGTCGGTGACCGGGCCGAAGGCGTCCAGGGCGACGATGAAGCCCGCCAGCGAGAGCATGGCGGTCGTGGCGATGGCGATGCCGTAGAGCCCCGCCAGGGGGTAGGTGATCATGATGCCGGCGATGATCACAAGGGCCGGCGCCGCGGTGGACTCAAGGCTCATGGCGAGGCCCTGGATCACGTTGGTGCCGTGGCCAGAAACGGATGCCCTGGCAACCGACTTCACGGGCCTGTAGCCCGTTCCCGTGTAGTACTCGGTGATCACCACGATGAGCGCCGTCACCGCGAGGCCAACCAGGCTGCAGAGGAACAGCGACTGGGCGGTGATGGTCAGGCCCGCACTGGTGGTGACCGGAACCGGGACCAGGGTGTTCACGACCCACCAGATGGCGCCGATCGACAGCACGCCAGTGATGATCAGGCCCTGGTAAAGGGCACCCATGATGTTCTGCGAGCGGCCAAGCCGGACGCCGAAGGTGCCGATGATTGAGGTCACGATACAGACTGCGCAGATGACCAGCGGCAGCAGCATCATGTTCAAAGCGTTGGCGCCGAAGAAGATGGACGCCAGCACCATGGTGGCCACGGTGGTCACGGCGTAGGTCTCGAAGAGGTCAGCGGCCATGCCGGCGCAGTCGCCAACATTGTCGCCCACGTTGTCAGCGATGGTCGCTGCGTTACGCGGGTCATCCTCGGGAATGTTCATTTCGCCCTTACCGACCAGGTCGCCGCCCACGTCGGCACCCTTGGTGAAGATACCGCCGCCGAGACGGGCAAAGATCGAGATCAGCGAGGCTCCAAACCCGAGGGAGACCAGGGCGTCGATGACATGACGGTCATTGTACGCCAGGCCCATCGGCCCGGTCAGGATGTAGAAGTATCCCGCCACACCGATCAGGGCGAAGCCTGCGACCAGCATTCCAGTGATCGCGCCCGAGCGGAAGGCCATGGACAGACCCTGTGCCAGACCCTCCGAGGCCGCCTGGGCAGTCCGGACGTTGGCCCGGACCGAGACCAGCATGCCCACGAAGCCGGCGAGGCCCGACAGGACGGCGCCGATCAGGAAGCCGAGGGCAGCCTTGGCCCCGAGCAGGGGAAAGAGCGCGACGAAGATGACGGCACCGACAATGGCAATCGCCGTATACTGCCGGTTGAGATAGGCCTGAGCGCCCTCCTGGATCGCCGCAGCGATTTCCTGCATGCGCGCGTTGCCGGGAGAGGCCCGCATGAGCGAGGCCGTCTGGGCGGCACCGTAAAGCACCGCGAGAATGCCGGCCAAGATCGCCAGCACAAGATAATTCATGATTGAAGCGCCCCTTCAGTGACTGAACGAGGGCGATTGGACTGGACGAAATCCATGTCCGAGGACCCCCCCAGGTGATTTTTCGACACGACGAAACGCCCGAGTCTGCGACCGCCGAAAGTCGCGGGAAACTGCCAAACCTCGGCCCGCCATGCAACGACTGTTCACCAGCACTGCGTCCCTACGGGGGAACCCATTGTTATTCCACGTCCTTTGACCCGATTCAGAGTTAGGGTCGGATGGGCTGGCGGGACTGGGTGCCTGAAGTGGGTGCAGAATAAAGCCGCTTTTGGGGCTTCTGGTCCCTGATTTCCACCGACCGGACCCGGGTGGCGCCATAGACGGCGCGGGCCGCACTGAGGGTTTGAGCCTCCAGATTCTGCGGGTCCAGCGCCATGACGTCCGCCCCTGAGTTCAGAGGTGCCCGGTAGGCCGCCCTGAGCATCCGCTCCCGGACGAAGGGTTCCCCCGCCTCGATGTCAGGCCGGTCTATGCCCGGATTGAGGTTTATGCGCAGGCGCACGAAGACGTAGTTCACCACCCGTCCGTCCTTCAGGACTGGAAGCCCTAAGCCCGAGATGTCCAGGCGGAGGTTGGCTTCAGTGGGACCTTTGGCTGGCTCTTCTTCCTTGGCCTGGGCCATTGCGGGCGCAAGGGCGTGAAGGCCCAGACCGAGGGTCAGGACCATCAGGACCGCCATGAACCGGCCGATGCCCTTCTGGGCAGCCGGACATGCGGTCAGGGCCCGGGGCCGCCGCGCCTGAAATTCAGTCATGCCTCCAGCCTCCGGCTCCGGCCTCGATTTCACGCCCCTCATACAGGACGCCAGACGCGCCCTCCACAAAACAACCGATCACAGTGCAGCCGGACGCCAGGAGGGCGGCCTGGCTCTCAGGTCGCGCAGCAAGCACAAGCTCGTAGTCATCGCCGCCCGAGGCCAGCGCGATCCGGGCGCCGCAGGCATCGGGTTCGCCGGACAGCCAGAGCCCGGCACCTGGCGACAGGGGAAGGAGATCGAGGTCGATCCGGACGCCACACCTCGAGGCCCTGGCAATATGCCGGGCGTCGGCGACGAGGCCGTCTGAGATGTCTGCGGCCGCCCTGGCGTGCGAACGCACCAGGTCGCGCAAGTCCAGCCGGGGCGTAGGCCTGCGGAATTTCAGCGCCAGTTCACCGCCGGGATCCGCGACCTCCCCCCGGAGAGCGCGCAGGCCCAGCCAGGAATCCCCGATTGGGCCGCTCACCACCAGAAGATCGCCCGGCCGGGCTCCAGAGCGGCGAACCATGCCCCCCGAAGGGCAACGGCCAAAGAAGGTGCCAGAGACCATGAAGGGCCCCGGAGTCGAGACCGTATCGCCACCCAGCAGGTTGATCCCGAACGCCGCGGCCTCACTCGCCAGTCCGGCGGCGAAGGCGCGCCGCTTGGACAGGGGCCAGTCTGGCGACCAGGCCAGCGACTGCAGCCAGGCAAAGGGCTCCGCGCCCTTGGCGGCGAGGTCCGACAGGTTCACCCGCAGGAAGCGCGCAGCGACCACCTCCGGCGCCTCGCCGACGGGGAAGTGCACCCCTTCCACAAGCGCGTCCTGGGTGACAACCACGTCCTCGCCCTGCAGGGCCGGCAGGATCGCTGCGTCGTCCAACAAGCCGAGGGCGCCGGGATCACCCCGGGTCAGGGGGCGGAAGAGTTCGGCAATCTGCTCGAACTCGTCCGGGCCGGGCGCGGGATCAGGCCCGGACATCCCGGGCCAGGCCGTCCAGTGCGGCGTTCACGAACCCAGGCTCCGGACCCTCGAAGAAGGACCGCGCCAGGTCGACGTATTCGTTGATCGCCACTTCCACGGGCACGTCCAGCCGGTGGGCCAGCTCGAAGGCACCGGACCTGAGGATCGCCCGGACGGTGGCGTCCAGGCGATCGAGCCGCCAGCCCTCGGCGAGCCTGCGGGCGATGCCGGCATCGATCTGGCGCTGGTTGTCGACGACGCCCCGCACCAGCTCGGCGAAGAAAGGTTCATCTGCGGAGGCAAGGGGCTCGCCCTCCTCCGGGCCGATCGCACGGTCGAACCTGTGCTCGGAGAACTCCCGGATTACCGCCTCCACCCCGACCCCTGAGACTTCCATCTGGTAGAGGGCCTGGACCGCCGCCAGGCGGGCGACGGACCGCGCCGTATGCGACGAAGCCTTCACCTGTCCTGACCGAGGAACTGACGCCGGAGGGCAATCATTTCCAGGGCTGCCCGGGCCGCACCCCCGCCCTTGTCGCCCTCGCTAACCCGGGCCCGGGCCCAGGCCTGGTCCGCGTCCTCGACGGTCAGGATTCCGTTACCCAGGCAGATCCCCTTGCGAATCGTGAGGTCCATCAGGCCCCGGGCGCTCTCATTCGACACGATCTCGAAGTGATAGGTCTCGCCCCGGATTACCGTCCCGAGAGCTACATAGCCGTCGTAGGCCACGCCGGCCGGAGAGTGATGCGCCTCATCCGCCTGGGCAATCGCACCGGGCACCTCAAGCGCGCCAGGTACGCTAACCACGTCGAACACGGCACCGTGGGCGGACAGGACGTCGGACGCCCCGCGAAGGAGCTCGTCGGCGAGGTCGTCATAGAACCGGGCCTCGACAATCAGGAGGCGCAGCTTGTCCTGGGTCATTTCGATCTTCCTTTTCGGGACAGCCTATGCGGTTTCCCGCCAGCGCGCGAGGTAGCGGGCCAGCATGTCGATCTCGAGGTTGACACGATCGCCAGCGGCGAGGTCGCCCAGTGTGGTGACTTCCCAGGTGTGGGGGATCAGGTTGACCCCGAAGACGTCGTCCTCGACGGCATTCACGGTCAGGGAGACGCCATCCACGGTGATTGAGCCCTTTGGCGCGATGAACCGGTGAAGCGGTCGTGGGGCACGAAACTGGACCCTGCGGGAGCCGCC
>CAIZKE010000073.1 GCA_903933475.1 uncultured Alphaproteobacteria bacterium
GGTCTACATGGGTGCCGTGGACGTCGAGCGCCAAAAGCCCAACGTCTTCCGCATGAACCTCCTGGGTGCCCGGGTTGAGCCGGTGACCTCGGGCTCTTCGACCCTGAAGGACGCCATGAATGAGGCGCTCCGGGACTGGGTCACCAATGTCCATGACACCTACTACCTGATTGGCTCGGCGGCGGGCCCGCATCCCTATCCGGAGATGGTCCGCGAGTTCCAGGCGGTCATGGGTCGGGAGGCCCGGGCGCAGATTCTCGAAGCCGAGGGCCGGCTCCCGGACGCCGTGGTCGCCTGCGTGGGCGGGGGATCGAACGCCATCGGCACGTTCCATCCCTTCCTCAACGACGAGGGCGTGCGCCTGATCGGGGTCGAGGCCTCCGGTGATGGCATGGACACCGACCGCCATGCGGCGGCCATCAATGGCGGCCGGCCCGGCGTCCTTCATGGCAACCGCACCTACCTGATCCAGGATGCGGTAGGCCAGATCACCGAGGCGCACTCGATTTCCGCTGGCCTGGACTACCCCGGGATCGGTCCCGAACATGCCTTCCTGCACGATGTCGGCCGGACGGAATACATGACCTGCACCGACCGCGAGGCCCTTGAGGCCTTCCGGCTCTGCGCAGAGCTGGAGGGAATCATTCCGGCCCTCGAGACCAGCCACGCCCTGGCCCGCCTGCCGCAGATCTGCGCCGAGCTGGGCCCCGAGGGGATCGTGGTGGTCAACCTGTCCGGCCGCGGCGACAAGGATGTCGCTACCGTGGCCCAGGCCCTGGGACTCTCGATTTGAGCCGCGCCCGGATCGATGCTCGTTTTGCCCGCCTCCGCCAGGAGGGCCGCGCCGGCTTCATCCCCTACGTGATGGCGGGAGATCCCGATCCGGAGACCGCCCTGGCCATCCTCAAGGGGCTTCCCGCCGCCGGGGCTGACCTCATCGAGGTGGGCTTTCCCTTCTCCGATCCTTTGGCGGAGGGCCCGCCGATCCAGCGCGCGGCCCAGCGGGCCCTGGCCCGGGGCATGACCCTGCAGAAGACCCTGGACCTTGTCGCTGCCTTCCGCCGCTCGGATTCCGAAACACCGATCATCCTGATGGGCTATGCCAATCCCCTCGAGACTCCCGGCTATGTGGCCTTTGCCCGTGACGCCGCAGCTGCGGGCGTGGACGGCCTGATCGTGGTCGACATTCCGCCTGAGGAGGCAGATCCCCTCGCCGACGCCCTCGACGCCCAGGATCTGTCCCTGATCCGGCTTGCCACGCCCACGACGGACGACCGGCGGTTGCCTGTGGTGGTCCGTCGGACCTCGGGCTTCGTCTATTACGTCTCCGTCGCCGGAGTCACCGGCGTGAAGGAAGCCGACGCCGGTGCCGTGGCGCCCAATGTCGCGCGGGTCCGCGCCGCCTCCGGGCTTCCGGTTGCCGTGGGCTTTGGCGTCCGCACCGAGGCGAGGGCGGCCGAGGTGGCCCGGGTCGCCGACGCCGTTGTGGTCGGCTCAGCCCTGGTGGACGAGGTGGCCGCCGCCCTGGCTGCAAACGAAGACGTGACCGACCGGGTGCTTACAAAAGTGGCGGGTCTGGCTAAGTCTGTTCGTACGGCAAGGACGTCGAGTGTCGGAGCTTAGGCGCAGAATGGCGATGGCGGACCAGACCGACGACAAATCCGGGAAGCAGCCCCAGGCCCCCCGTGAGCGCGGCGGCTGGCTGGCCAAGATCGCCCCCGGCGTCCGCAACCTGGTGGCCAAGCGCGAGACCCCCGAGAACCTCTGGGTCAAGTGTCCGGATACGGGAGAGATGCTGTACCGGCCCGACCTCGAGGCCGCCATGTGGGTCACGCCCTCGGGCAGCCACATGCGCATCGGCGCCGCCCAACGCCTGCGCTACACCTTCGACGATGGAAGATTCGAGCGCATCCCCTCGCCGGTCGTAGCCGACGACCCCCTGAAGTTCCCGGACGACAAGCCCTATGCCGACCGC
The DNA here is from genome assembly GCA_903933475.1 of uncultured Alphaproteobacteria bacterium. GTDB lineage: Bacteria > Pseudomonadota > Alphaproteobacteria > Caulobacterales > Caulobacteraceae > Phenylobacterium. Next base: position 1,976 of record CAIZKE010000073.1, read on the forward strand.
CTCAAGGCGGCGCGCAAGGCGACGGGCGAGCAGGACTCCATGGCCATCGCCTTCGGAAACATCCGGGGCCAGGCGGCGATGGTCATCGTCCAGGACTTCAACTTCATGGGCGGGTCCCTGGGCATGGGCGCGGGTGAGGCCTTCATCAAGGCCGCCCAGGAAGCCGTACGTCGCAAGGTTCCCCTGGTCATCTTCACCGCCTCCGGCGGCGCCCGCATGCAGGAGGGGACCCTGTCCCTGATGCAGATGGCCCGGACCACCCTGGCCCTCAACGAGGTCAAGGCCGCCGGCCTGCCCTATGTGGTGGTGCTGACCGACCCGACGACCGGCGGGGTCTCGGCCTCCTACGCCATGCTGGGTGATATCCACATCGCCGAGCCCAACGCCATGATCGCCTTCTCTGGCCGCCGGGTCATCGAGCAGACCATTCGCGAGGTCCTGCCCGCCGGCTTCCAGAGGGCAGAGTTCCTGATGGAACGGGGCATGGTCGACCTGGTGGCGGCGCGCTCTGAACTGCCGGACATCCTCGCCTCGGTGCTCGGGACCCTGATGCTGGGCCGGGCCCGCGCCCGCGCCGCCTGACCCCCGACCTGGGACCATGTACGATCCGATCCGGGCTTCTGACGCCGTCATCCAGCGCCTGCGGGCGAGCCACCCGTCCCTCATCGACCTGACGACCGGACGGGTCGAGCGTCTTCTGGAGGCCCTTGGCCGTCCTGATCTGCGCCTGCCGCCTGTGATCCACGTCGCCGGGACCAACGGCAAGGGCTCCACCACCGCCTTCCTGAGGGCCATGGCCGAGGCGGCAGGGCTGAAGGTCCACGTCCTCACCTCGCCCCATCTGGTGAGGTTCGCCGAACGTATCCGGGTGGCGGGGCGGCTGATCACGGACGAGGCCCTCGACGCCCTCACGGACCGGCTCGAGGCGGCCAATGCCGGTCAACCCATCAGCTTCTTCGAGATCACGACGGTCCTGGCCCTGCAGGCCTTTGCAGACACCCCCGCCGACCTCTGCGTGATCGAGGTCGGCCTGGGCGGACGGTTTGACGCCACCAACATCTTCGACGCCCCCGCCGTGTCGGTGATTACGCCGGTCGACTACGACCACCTGGAGATGCTGGGCCCCGAATTGTCGAAGATCGCCTGGGAGAAGGCGGGCATCATCAAGCCGGGCCGGCCCGTGGTCTCCGCCCGCCAGCATGAAGAGGCCCAGGCGGTGATCGAGGCCGAAGCCGAGGCCCGGGGCGCACCCCTGACCCTAGTCGGCCGGGACGCGGACATCTGGCGGGAGAGGGGCCGGCTGGTGGTCCAGGCCCCGGACCGGCTTCTCGATCTTCCGCCTCCGTCCCTGCCTGGGCTCCATCAGTTCGAGAACGCCGGCCTTGCCGCCCTCGCCCTCCTGGCCCTCGGCGATCCACGCATTGACGAGTCTGCCCTTGCAAGGGGTGTCCAGGAGGCGGTCTGGCCCGGCCGGTTCCAGAGGCTCACCACCGGACCCTTGGGCGGCCTGGCTGCGGCCAGGGGATCCGACCTCTGGCTGGACGGGGCCCACAATCCCCACGGCGCCGCCGCCCTGGCGCGGACCTGCGAGGAGATGGGTGCGCGGGATCCGCGGCCCCTGGTCCTGGTGACCGGGCAGTTCGCCCGCAAGGATCCCCGTGGCTTCTTCGCGGCATTCGCGGACCTGGGTCCGCAGGTGGTCGCCACGACTTTCGAGTCCGCCTCGGCCCTGTCACCAGACGTCCTGGCGGCGGCGGCCCGGGCAGAAGGCCTTGAGGCGTCAACGGCACCGGATGTCTCCGCCGCCGTCGCCCTGGCCCTGGATATGGAGGGACCTCCGCCCCGGGTCGTGATCTGCGGCGGCCTTCACTTCGCGGGCGAGGTGCTGGCCCTCAGCCCGGAAACCTGGCCGACCTGAGAGGGCGTCGGGCTCAGCCGACGCCGGACTCGGTCAGCCAGTCGACGATCTTTTGCTTGGGCATGGCGCCGACCTTCATGGCGGTCATCTGGCCGTCCTTGAAGAGCATCATGGTCGGGATGCCCCGCACGCCGTAGCGGCCGGGCGTTTCCGGGGAGTCCTCGATGTTCAGCTTGACCACCGTGACATGCTCGCCCAGCTCCGAGGCGATCTGCTCGAGGGCCGGGGCGATCTGCTTGCAGGGACCGCACCACTCCGCCCAGAAATCCACCAGGACGGGCTTGCCCGACTTCAGGACGTCGGCTTCGAAGGACTGGTCAGTGACGGCGACGGTGCCCATGGGTGGCTCCTCGATTGGGGGTCCGGATCGTCCGGACGTTAGCACTAGATATGGCGAGCGGGGGTGCCCGATCAACTCCCCCAATCAAACGCCCCTATCGAAACCCCTCTCGCAGGGCCTCGAGCGCTGACCGCAGCAGAGGCTCCGGCGCGGGCGTCAGACGCGGGCCATCGGTCCAGACCAGGGCCGCCCGGATCTTTCGCCCGGGATAGAGGTCGCCCAGGACCGCCCAGTACATGGCCAGCTGGCGGAGGTAGGCCGGGTCTGCATCCTCGATGCGGGCCGGCGCCGGCCGGTTGGTCTTGAAGTCGGCAAACAGGACCTCGTCGTCCCGCACCACCAGGCGGTCGATGCGTCCCGAGATGCGCAGGCCTTCCGGGAAGGCCGCCGCTCCTCCGACGATCCCCGCTTCGGCCCGGGATCCCGGGCCGAAGAGGGAGGTGAATTCGGGGTGTTCCAGGACGCCGAGGGCCGCAACTGTCATCTCTGAGACCTGGTCGGAGGTCAGGCCAGCCTCCTTCTCCAGAAGCCTGCGCGCCGCCCGTTCCCAGGACGTGGGGTCCAGGTCCGGCAGGATCTGAAGGAGGCGGTGGATAAGTTCGCCGCGGCGGAACCGTCCCAGTCCCCCCAGTCCGGAGAGGGGGGAGAGGGCGGCCACCGGTGCCGAGTCGCCAAGGTCCGAGGGGGAGGCGAGGCGGCTGAGGGGTTCGGCCCGGGCAACCCGGCCCAGCCAGGGCGGGACTGCCGCGGCGACCGTCGGCGCCCCGGCGCCGGCCGGTCCCAGGACCTCTGGGTCTGGGCCGAACCGCCGGAAGCTGAAGTCGTCGCGGTCGATCCGCCGGACCCCGTCGCCCAGCCGGTCGGCAAAGGCTTCGGAGACGGCGCTCCACCACCCCTTGAGCTTGTCTTCATCCCGGTTGCCGGGCAGGATTCCGCAGAGGATCAGGCGGTCCCGCGCACGGGTCAGCCCCACATAGAGCAGGCGGTTGAGCTCGCGGCCCGAGTCTCGGCTGCGGTCCTCCCGGGCCCCGGCCTGGGCCTTGCAGTCCTCGTCACCCGAGCCGAGCCAGAGGAAGGTTCCGTCATGGGTCCGGACCAGGCCCGACCGCCCGGGATCCGAGAAGGTCATGTCCGGCAGGATGACGATCGGGGCTTCAAGCCCCTTGGCGCCGTGGGCGGTCATGATCCGCACCTCGTCCGCCCCGGCGGCGTCCATCTCCCGGGCCACGTCGACATCCAGCCGGTCCAGGTCGGCGGCATAGCTCTCCAGGTGCCGGGACCCGGCCTGTTCGAGTTCCAGGGTCTTCTCCAGGAACACCCCGAGGGCCTCCTCGGCCTCCCGGCCAAGGCGGGTCAGGAGCCTCTGCCGCTGGGAGCCCCCGCAGGGGCCGGGCGACTCGAGAATCCCGACAATGAAGTCGTAAGGCGTGTGGCCCGCCCCTGTCCGGGCCACCCGCCCCAGGAAGTCAGCAGCCTGGGCCCAGTCGCTCCGGCCGTCTCCGGCGCGCCGCTTCAGGGTGTCCCAGAGCGTCGGATCGGGGCGGTCCCGTGCCAGGTCAAACAGGCTCTCGTCGGTGACGTCGCAGAACGGGCTGCGCAGGAGGGCGGCGAGGGTCAGGTCGTCGCCCGGGAAGAGGGCGAATCGGACCAGGGCCCTCAGGTCCTCGAAAAGGATGTGTTCGGACAGCTTCAGCCGGTCGGCACCGCCCACGGGCACGCCGCTCCGCTTCAACTCGCGCAGGATCTCGTCGAAGAGCGCGCCGCGCCGGCGGACCAGGATCAGGATGTCGCCCCAGGACGCGGGCCTTCGTCCCTTCGTCTCCTTGTCACCTATGGACTCGCCCCGGCTCACGATCTGACGGATCTCGCTGACCATCCGCCGGGCCAGGATCCGCGGGCTGGAGTCGGTTCCCAGGGCGTCGGGCGGGTCCTGCCAGGCGTCCCGCGTTTCCTTCTCGGCGGGCGGCACGAGGTCCCAGAGGTCCACGCACCCGGGATCCTTGCGGCCGGCCTCATGGCGGATGACCGGCGGTGTCTCGCCCTCGGCGCTGACCAGGGCCTGGGCCTTCTCGTCCCCGGCGAAGACTGCGTCCACGAAGGCCAGGACCTCCGGAACGGACCGCCAGGACCGGGTCAGGTCGATGCGCTCGAAGCGGGCGCCCACGGCGGCGGCAGCCTGGCTGTGATGGGCGTACTCGATGCCCAGGTTCTCGGGCGAGGCACCCTGGAAGGAATAGATCGACTGCTTGACGTCGCCGACGACGAAAAAGGACCGGCCCGGACCGTTCCCCCTTACGGCCTGGCCAGCGCCCGAGAAGTAGTCGCCCGTCAGGCCCCTGAGGATTCCCCACTGGTCCGGCGCGGTGTCCTGCGCCTCGTCCACGAGGATGTGGGCCAGCCTCTGGTCCAGCTTGTATAGCACCCAGGCCGCCATGGGCGCGGTCCGGGTCAGGGCGACGGTCCGGCCCACCAGGTCGCTGAAGTCCAGCTTCCCCGACAGGGTCTTCTCGGTCTCGTAGGCGGTCAGGTAGGCCTGGGCCAGGATGAGGATGTCGAGGGTTCTTTGCCCCGCCA
>CAIZKE010000074.1 GCA_903933475.1 uncultured Alphaproteobacteria bacterium
GGGACCCGGAAGATTTCGTCCGAGGAACTCACAGGTGAGTACATCGCCGCCATCGAGGCCGCCCGGCCCCTGAACGCCTTCGTCCTCGAGACCCCCGAGAAGGCGCTCGAGATGGCGCGCGCCTCGGACCATCGCCGCGCCTCAGCCGAGGCCGGCCCGCTTGATGGAGTTCCTCTTGGGATCAAGGACCTGTTCTGCACCGAGGGCGTGCGAACCACCGCCGGCAGCCGGATCCTGGGCACCTTCACGCCGACCTATGAGTCCACCGTGACCTCCCAGCTCTGGCGCGACGGCGCGGTCATGCTCGGCAAGCTGAACCTGGATGAGTTCGCCATGGGCTCGTCCAACGAGACCTCGGCCTTCGGGCCTGTGGTCAGCCCCTGGCGACGCCAAGGCGACGACGCGCCCCTTACGCCCGGCGGGTCCTCGGGCGGCTCCGCGGCCGCCGTCGCGGCGGGCCTCTGCCTTGGGGCGACGGCCACCGACACCGGCGGCTCGATCCGCCAGCCTGCGGCCTTCACGGGCACAGTGGGGATCAAGCCCACCTACGGACGTTGTTCCCGCTGGGGCGTGGTCGCCTTCGCCTCCTCGCTCGACCAGGCCGGGCCCATCGCCCGGACGGTAGAGGACGCGGCCATCCTCCTGCAGTCCATGTCCGGGCATGACCCCAAGGACTCCACCAGCCTGAACACCGAGGTCCCTGACTTCCCGGCCTTCGTTGGAAAGTCGGTCAAGGGGCTCCGGATCGGCGTGCCTAAGGAGTACCGGGTCGACGGCATGTCCCCTGAGATCGACGCGCTGTGGGAGCAGGGGATCGCCTGGCTGCGTGACGCCGGGTGCGAGATCGTCGAGGTCTCCCTGCCGCATACCCGCTATGCCCTGCCGGCCTATTACATCGTCGCCCCCGCTGAGGCGTCCTCCAACCTCGCCCGCTATGACGGCATGCGCTACGGCCTCAGGGTCGAGGGCGGGAACCTGACGGACACCTACGAGAAGTCCCGGTCCGCGGGCTTCGGGGAAGAGGTCAAGCGGCGGATTCTGATCGGCACCTATGTGTTGTCGGCCGGCTACTACGACGCCTATTACCTGCGCGCCCTCAAGGTGCGCCGGCGTATTTCGGACGACTTCACGGAGGCCTTTGGCAAGGTCGACGCCCTGCTGACGCCTACGGCACCCTCCGCCGCCTTCGCCCTGGGCGAGAATGCGGACGATCCAGTCGCCATGTACCTGAACGACATCTTTACGGTGACCGTGAACCTGGCCGGCCTGCCGGGGATGAGCGTTCCGGCGGGGCTGGACGCCCAGGGCTTGCCCCTCGGCCTGCAACTGATCGGCCGCCCCCTTGACGAGGGCCTGCTGTTCTCGCTGGGCGGCGCCATCGAGAAAGCGGCGGGCTTCTCGTCGAAGCCCGCGCGCTGGTGGTAACCCCTTAGGGGCTTACTTCGACGAAGTCTTGCCAGCCGGGGCCGGGGCCGAGCCCTGGGGGGCTGCATTCAGGGCGGCCTGGATGGCCACAAGCTTTTCTTCCGTCAGCATGTTGCTGGCCATCGGCTGCAGCTGGCGAAGGGTCATGCCCTTGAACTGGTCATAGGCCGGATGCTGGGTCACGTCCCCCAGTTCCTTGACCAGGATGGCCTTGGAGGTCGGATCCGCCGCAAGCTCTGCGATCGGCGTTGCGTCCACGGACTTCGTGCCATCCGCAAGAGCGGGAACTGCGGCGAAGGCGAGTGACAGGCCGGCCAGGCCGGCGATCAGGGTCTTCTTCATTTTGGTCTCCAGGCGCGCGGGGTCCTTCCCGGGCTCTGGGGCCGGAGGTTGAAGACAGACTGGCCGGGAGCGCAAGAGGCTTTCGCAGGGAACTCGCCCGATCTAAACAGGGTGTATGAGCGAAGCATCCAAATTGATCGAAGGCCGGACCGGGCCGTGGGAAATCGTCCTGGGCCTCGAGGTCCACGCCCAGGTGGCCTCCCAGGCCAAGCTCTTCTCCGGCGCAGCCGTTGGCTTTGGGGCAGGCCCCAACGCACAGGTCAGCCTTGTGGACGCGGCCATGCCGGGCATGCTGCCGGTCCTGAACGGATTCTGCGTCGAGCAGGCCGTCCGCACCGGGTTGGGCCTGAGGGCGCAGATCAATCTGACCAGCCGGTTCGACCGGAAGAACTATTTCTATCCCGACCTGCCCCAGGGCTACCAGATCAGCCAGTTCAAGGATCCCATTGTCGGCGAGGGCGAGGTCCTAGTGGAACGTGACGACGGCACCAGCTTCACCGTGGGGATCGAACGCCTGCATCTCGAGCAGGATGCCGGCAAGAGCCTCCATGACCAGGATCCCGACTCGACCTTTGTGGATCTCAACCGGTCGGGCACGGCCCTGATGGAGATCGTCTCCCGGCCGGACATGCGCTCGTCGGAAGAGGCAGCGGCCTACGTCAAGAAGCTCCGTACCATCCTCGTCTATCTCGGGACCTGTGATGGGGACATGGAGAAGGGCAACCTGCGCGCTGACGTCAACGTCTCGGTCCGCAGGCCCGGCGAGGGCCTGGGCACCCGCTGCGAGATCAAGAACGTCAACTCCTACCGCTTCATCCAGCAGGCCATCGAGTACGAGGCCCGCCGCCAGATCGAGATCCTCGAGGACGGTGGCCGCATCCACCAGGAGACCCGTCTGTTCGACCCGGTGAAGGGCGAGACCCGCTCCATGCGGTCCAAGGAAGACGCCCACGACTACCGCTACTTCCCGGATCCCGACCTGCTTCCCCTGGTCCTCGACCCCGCCTGGGTAAAGGCGATCGAGGCCAGCCTGCCTGAACTGCCCGACGCCAAGAAGGCCCGCTTCCAGGAGCAGTATGGCCTCACCGCCTATGACGCAGGCGTGCTGATCAGTGAACAGGCCCGGGCCGACTATTACGAGGCCGCTGCGGCGGGGCGGGACGCCAAGCTGGTGGCCAACTGGGTCACCAATGACCTGGCCGCCCGCCTGACGGCCGCCGGGACGCCCATCTCCGAGAGCCCGATCGCGCCGGACGAAATCGCCGAGCTTGTGGCCTTGATCGAGGAGGGCGTGATCTCCTCCAAGATCGCCAAGGATGTCTTCGAGCGCATGTGGGCTGGCGACGGACGTCCCAGGGTGGTCGTCGAGGCCCAGGGCCTGCAGCAGGTCTCGGATACGGGTGCCCTGGAGGCCCTGGTCGAGCAGTTGATCGCCGAAAACCCGGGTCAGGCGGCGGCGGTCCGCGAGAAGCCCCAGGCCATCGGCTGGTTCGTCGGCCAGGTCATGAAGGCGACCGGGGGCAAGGCTAATCCCGGCGCGGTAAACCAGATCCTCCGGTCCAAGCTCGGGGCCTGAAACAACCGACAGGGAGATGCGGCATGGCATCGGCGTTCGAGACGGCCTGGACCTGCTTCGAGGTGACCCTCCAGGACCGGGTGGCGCACATCCGCCTCAACCGGCCCGAGGCCTTCAACGCCATGAACCGGGCGTTCTGGAATGAACTCCCGGCCATCGTGGATGACATCAGCGACAACGCCCGGGCCCGGGTGATCGTGATCTCTGCCGCCGGCCGCCATTTCTCGGCCGGCATGGACCTCCAGAACTTCGACGGGGTCGGGGGCGGCTCCGGCCCGGTTCGCCCCGACATCGCCGGAGAGGCCTCCCGGGCCCACCTGGAGTCGCTGCAGGACACGTTTTCCTGCCTCGACCGGGCCCGGATGCCGGTCATCGCCGCGGTGCAGGGCGCCTGCGTCGGGGGCGGCGTCGACCTGACCTCGGCCTGCGACATCCGCTACGCCAGCGCGGACGCCTTCTTCTGCATCCAGGAGATCAACATCGGCATGACCGCCGACGCGGGTACCTTCCCCCGGCTCTGCCGCCTCATCCCGCAGGGTTGGGTACGTGAGCTGGCCTACACCGGTCGGCGCCTTCCGGCCGGGCAGGCCCAGGAGATCGGCCTCGTCAACACGGTCCTGCCGGACCCGGAGACCCTCCTGGCCCATGCCCTGTCAACCGCCCGGGAGATCGCGTCCAAGTCGCCCCTGGCGGTGGCCGGCTCCAAGGTGATGATCAACTACGCCCGCGAGCACGACACCGAGACCGCCCTGGAGTACCTGCGGGTCTGGCAGACGGGCATGTTCCCTTCGGCCGACATGGCTGAGACTTTCAAGGCCCGTCAGGATGGGCGCGAGCCCGACTTCCCCGACCTGCGCCCGGTCCGGCGGGGCATGTAGGACGTTGCGCCGCGCCGCCGCCTTCGGCTAAGAGAGGCGCTCCCCGCCGGGGACTGGTGACGTGGCCGAGTGGCTGAAGGCAACGGTTTGCTAAATCGTCATACCCGAAAGGGTATCCAGGGTTCGAATCCCTGCGTCACCGCCACCC
>CAIZKE010000075.1 GCA_903933475.1 uncultured Alphaproteobacteria bacterium
GGATACCGGGGCGGTGGAGATGGCCATGTGGTCCCTGCTGGGGCCGCGCAGGGTGCAGCTGCTGGCCTTCGAGAGCTTCGGCAAGGACTGGGTCACCGATGTGGTCAAGCAGCTGAAGCTGCCCGCTGAGGTCCTGGAGGCGCCCTATGGCGAGCTACCCGACCTGTCCCGGGTGGACCCGGCAGCGGACCTGGTCTTCACCTGGAACGGCACCACCTCGGGGGTGCGCGTGCCGGACGCCAGCTTCATCTCGGCGGACCGCGAGGGCCTGACCCTCTGCGACGCCACCTCGGCCGCCTTCGCCCAGGACCTGGACTGGGCCAAGCTCGATGTGGTGACCTTCTCCTGGCAGAAGGCCCTGGGCGGCGAGGGTGCGCACGGCGTGCTGGTCCTGTCGCCCCGGGCCGTCGCCCGGCTGGAGAGCCATACGCCGGCCTGGCCCATGCCCAAGCTGTTCCGCATGACCAAGAACGGCAAGGTGACCCTGGACCTCTTCGAGGGTGCCACCATCAACACCCCCTCCATGCTCTGCGTCGAGGACGTCATTGACGCCCTGGAATGGGGCCAGGGGATCGGCGGCCTGTCGGCCATGCGGGCCCGGGCCGACGCCAACCTGGCGGTCCTGGCCGGCTGGGTGGCGCGGACCCCCTGGGTGGACTTCCTGGCCGCCGACCCGGCGACCCGGTCCAACACCTCGGTCTGCCTGAAGGTGGTCGATGCGCGGGTGGCGGCCCTGTCTGCCGACGCCCAGGCCGACTTCGCCAAGACCCTGGCCTCCCGGCTCGACAAGGAGGGTGCAGCCCTGGACGTCGCCGGCTATCGCGACGCCCCGCCCGGCCTGCGCATCTGGTGCGGCGCCACGGTGGACACGGCCGACCTTGAGGCCCTGACCCCCTGGCTCGACTGGGCCTTCGAGACGGCCGCCGCCGGGCTCTGAGCCCGCGCGCGCTGACTCACCTCCGATCCCCCTTCCCTTCCCCGTGAAGAAAGACACCCCCATGCCCCGCGTACTCATCGCTGACAAACTCTCCCCCGCCGCCGTCGACATCTTCCGCCAGAGGGGGGTCGAGGCCGACGTCAAGACCGGCCTGTCCAAGGACGAACTGCTGAAGATCATCGGCGACTACGACGGCCTGGCCGTCCGCTCGGCCACCAAGGCCGACAAGGACGTGATCGCCGCCGCCAGCCAGCTGAAGGTGATCGGCCGGGCCGGGATCGGGGTGGACAATGTCGACATCCCCGCCGCCACCTCCAAGGGCATCGTGGTGATGAACACCCCCTTCGGGAACTCCATCACCACCGCCGAGCACGCCGTGGCCATGATGTTCGCCCTGGCCCGCCAGATCCCCGCTGCCGACGCCTCCACCCAGGCCGGCAAGTGGGAGAAGAACCGGTTCATGGGCGTCGAGCTGTACGCCAAGACCCTGGGCCTGATCGGCGCGGGCAATATCGGCTCCATCGTCGCCGACCGGGCCAACGGCCTGAAGATGAAGGTGGTGGCCTATGACCCCTTCCTGTCCGCCGAGCGGGCCGTGGAGATCGGGGTCGAGAAGGTCGACCTCGACGACCTGCTGGCCCGGGCCGACCTCATCACCCTGCACACCCCCCTGACCGACAAGACCCGCAACATCCTGTCGGCCGAGAGCCTGGCCAAGGCCAAGAAGGGCGTGCTGATCGTCAACTGCGCCCGGGGCGGCCTGGTGGACGAGGCGGCCCTGCGCGCCCTCCTGGACTCCGGCCATGTGGGCGGGGCGGCCTTTGACGTCTTCGTCGA
>CAIZKE010000076.1 GCA_903933475.1 uncultured Alphaproteobacteria bacterium
CGCGTAGACGGCCCGGACCTGGGGGCCGGCGGGCAGCATGGTGATCACCGCCTCGGCGTCGGCGACGGCCTCGCGGGCGCTGGCGGCGGGGATGCAGCCGCGCACGGCGGCGCGCTCCAGGGCTCCGGCGGAGAGGTCGAAGGCTGCGACCTCATGCCCCGCGCCAACGAGCCGGGCGGCCATGCCTCCGCCCATGTTTCCCAGTCCGATGAAGGCGATGCGGGTCATTCAACCCTCCGTTTTCCTTGGAGTTTTACGCTCAGATGCCCGGCAGGGGCGACCATTCCTGGTCCGCCGGCAGGGGGGCGAAGATGGCGTCCAGGAGCTCCTCGCCCACGCCCTCCAGCGTCGCCGGATCCCACTTCGGGGCGTTGTCCTTGTCGACGATGACGGCGCGGACGCCCTCCAGGAAGTCGTGGCGCTGCACGACGCGGGCGCCGATCCGGTACTCCATGGCCATGTTGGCGGCGAAGTCCGGGGCGGCGAGGCCCAGGGCCAGCTGGCGGAAGGCGACCTTCAGGGTCTGGGGCGACTTGGTGCGCAGGGCCAGGGCCTGGGCGCGGGCCCAGTCGGAGCCGGCCTCCAGGGCCGCCAGGATGGCCTCCACCGAGCCCTGGCCGAAGGCGGCGTCGAGCTCGGCGCGGTGCGCGAGCAGGGGCGCGGGGCTCGGATCGACATGATATTTCGCCAGCAGGGCCTCAATATCATTGGAGTTCTCAGCAAGCTCAGCCTTCAGCTTGGGGAGCCGTTCGGAGGGCACATGGTGCGTCGCCAGGCCCGCGTGGAGGCAGTCGGCGGCCTTGATCCGGGCCCCGGTCAGGGCGAGCCAGAGACCGATCCGACCGGGCAAACGGGGCAGGAACCACCCCCCTCCGACGTCCGGGAAGAGGCCGATCCCGGTCTCGGGCATGGCGAAGGTCGTGCGCTCGGTGGCGAGGCGGTAGCGGGCCGGGGCCGAGAGGCCGACGCCGCCGCCCATGGTGATCCCGTCCATCACCGCGATGACCGGCTTCGGATAGGAAAAGAGCAAATGATTCAATCGGTACTCGGTGAAAAAGAAGGCGCGCGCCAGGCGGCCGTCAGAGGCGCCGCTGTCGGCCAGCATGCGGATATCGCCCCCGGCGCAGAAACCGCGCTCGCCGGAATGGTCGATCAGCACCGCCTGGACGGCCGGATCGCGGCGCCAGTCCGAAAGGACCGTTATGCAGGTCGAGCACATAACGGTCGTGAGGGCGTGGAGGGCCTGGGGCCGATTCAGGGTCAGCCGCCCCAGCCCGCCGTCGCGCGCGACCCGAATCTCCTCGCTCATCGTCCCAGAATCTCCCGGCTGATGATGACCCGCATGATCTCGTTCGTGCCTTCGAGGATCTGGTGGACCCGCAGGTCGCGCACGATCCGCTCCAGGGGATAGTCCCGCAGATAGCCATAGCCGCCATGCAGCTGGAGGGCCTGGTTGGCGATGTCGAACCCGCCGTCGGTGGCGAAGCGCTTGGCCATGGCGCAGTAGAGGGTGGCGGAGGGGTCGCCGGCGTCCAGGGCGAAGGCGGCGCGGCGCACCATCAGGCGGGCGGCCTCCAGCTCGGTGGC
>CAIZKE010000077.1 GCA_903933475.1 uncultured Alphaproteobacteria bacterium
GCGATCACGGACAGGGCGATGGGCACTGGCGCGAGGAAGAGATAGCCGTGCCGCCGACCGAACCGTCCACGGGTCCGGTCCGAGAGCGAGCCGATGACCGGATCCGCAAATCCGTCGAAGAAGAGGCTGGCGGAGACGGCGAGACCTGCGAGAACCGCGTTCAGGCCGAGAATCTGGTTGTAGTACAGCATGGCGTAAGAGCCGACCGTGGCCAGCACGATCGAGTCCCCCACGGATCCGACGCCGAAGAAAAACTTGGTGCGCAGGGGCAGCTGCTCGGCAGAGCCGGCCTGGGCGCTGGACATGAAATCACTCCCTGGAAATGGACCGCGCCCCGGTGCATCGCCGGAGCGTCGGTAAAGCTCGAAATCGTTACTGGCAGCGGAAACAAGAGCGGCCCGTAAGCATCCAACGGGCAGAACGCCGCAAGGTCAACCTTGGGGACGGCGCGCTTTCCCCGACCAAGGGTGGGGTCTAGGATGGCTTTCGGATTCTACACCGCCCGGAAGGACCCTTGATGACCCAGACCGCGCCCTTCGCCGTCGACGGCCCCCTGGCCCCTCCCCTCGCCCGCCTCCTCACCTATTGGGAGGGCCTGAGGCGCGGTCAGGCCGAGATCCCGTTCTGGGATGACCTCTCCGAGATCAAGATCGAGGCCTCGGGGGCGGAGACCTTCATCCTCGACGTCTTCAGCCGGCCGGAGCGCTTCCGCGTCAATGACCTGGAGATCGCCGCCGTCGACCGGGAGCGCCTGCTCGGCCTCTTCCTCGACGATGTCGACCTGCCCGAGGTCTTCGCCCTGCTGCGCGCCCAAGCCAGTGCCACGACGGAACTGATGCGCCCGACCCTGCACAGGGTGGGTGGCCTGCAGCGGCTGCTCTTGCCCGCCTGGGGCGAGGGCGAGGTGCGAATGCTGGTGGGCGGCCTGGCGAAGGGCTAGGCCCCCGTCAGGATCTCGATCCGGACGCGGGGGCGAAGCCGGCGGATATCGGTGCTGCGGGCCATGCCCGATCCGGGGGACATCAGGGTCGCAGAGGCGGCGGCCACGGCGGTGGCAAGGGCCGCTTCGGGCCGCGACCCCCGCGCCAACTCCCAGGCCAATCCGGCCATGAAGCTGTCCCCCGCCCCGACGGTGGAGACCGGCGTGATCGGCAGGGCGGGCGCGTAACCGGCGAAGTTCGCGCTCACGAGCAGGGCCCCCTCCCGGCCGAGGCTGAGCGCCACCCACTCGGCACGGCCCGCAGCGACGAGGCCTCGAGCTGCGGCCAGCTGGGAGTCCTGGTCGGGCAGGTCTCGGCCCAGGTAGGCCCCCAGTTCCCGGAGGTTGGGCTTCACGAGCCAGACGCCAGCCTCCAGTCCCGCCTGGAGTCCCTCTCCCGAGGCGTCCAGGGCCAGACGGACCCCGCTTCGACGGACCCGGGAGGCCAGCCGGGTCAATCGCTTCGGATCGAGGCCGCCGGGGAGGCTCCCGCTGACCACCAGCACATCGGGGCGGGGCTGGAGCGCATCAAGGGCGCGCTCGACCGCGCGGAACTCGGCGGCTCCGAGCCTGGGTCCGGGCAGGACAAACCGGAACTCGGCACCACGCGATCGGTCAAGGACCGTGAAGCTTTGGCGGGTTTCCCCCTGGATCGGGATGACGACGGCATCCAGGCCTTCTGCCGCGAGGCGGGCCTGGAGCGACTGGCCCGCGGGACCGCCCAGCGGCAGGACGCAGGACGCCCTGCCTCCCAGTCGCCGGATCACACGAGCGACGTTGACCCCGCCGCCGCCGGCGTCCTGGCGCGGCGCATCGCAGCGGAGCTTGTTCTCTGGCTCGACGACATCCACACCCGTCTGGATGTCGAGGGCGGGATTGAGGGTCAGGGTCGCAAGGACGGGTTCCAGCCTTGATTGCACCATGCTTCGGCTCCCGGGTGAGGTCCGGTAACTGATGCGCGCGATCGGCCGATTCCCGCCAGCCGGAAGCCGTCAGAGAAGGCCCGGTGCGTGCAGCCAGGCCTTGATGTCGTGGTTGGACACCTTCAACAGGTCCTTCGGGATCTCGGCCTGGATCCGTCCGCGGGTCGCCGCGGAAAGCTTTTCGCGAATGGCCCTGAGCAGGCGCGGGGGTGCCGCCAGGACCAGCCGCTCGAACTCGCCATCCCGCGCCTGCCGGTTCAGAAGGTCGGCCAGTTCCTTGGCGAAGGCCTCCCGTCGGCGCTCGGCGAGACCCTGCTGGCCGGTGCCGTGGCGCATGGAATTGTCGCTCTCGAAGGAAACCCCCGGAGGCCCTTGGTGGTGGCGCACACTCGGGGGCTTCATCTCACCCAGGGTGATCGGGTCGGCATGATCCTGGGCGCGTTCGATCCAGCGGGCACCGCCGCCAGCTGCGACCAGGATGCGGGTGCGTGCAGATGCCGTCATTTCGCTGTCTCCTTGTGTGCCGTAGGCCCCTGCGGGAGCCCCGGTCCCGAATGCGTCGCGGTCTCACCCGGAGGTGAGACATTTGGCGGCAGGGAGCGACCGCAGGCCGCGAGACTCGCCAGCAGGATGGCGGCGGCGGTCAGGCTGGCCGGGCAGCGATACCGGGACTGGCGGGGATGGGGATAGGCATGGAGCATGGCGGACGCCTCCTGACGCCGGACTACCCTCCCCCGGGTCCCGGCACTCCGCCTTGATCTGCCGCAAGTTGAACCGGCGAGGCGGCTCAGGGCAGGGGCAGGCTGTCGAGCCAGGCGGCGATGTCGGCCACATCCGCCTCACCCATGCGCAGGGGCGGCATGTTGAAGTGGCCGGTCTCGTCGATTTCCGTCAGGCGGGTCTGGAGACTGTGTGCCCGGTAGCGTGCGGCCAGGGTCGCAAAGGCTGGCGGCCTTCCCGGCTCTGCTTCGCCGGTCATGGCGTGGCAGGAGGCGCAACGGGCTTCGGCGATCAGCTGCCCGCGCGAGGCGGAGGCTCCGGAAGACTCCGTGGCAGTGGCGCAGCCGGAGGCGAGGACGCCCAGGGCGGCGAGAGCAAGGAATCTCAGCATGGTTCAGGTCTCCCGGGCGCTGGCGAGGAGTCCGCCGATGCGCTGGATCAAGACGTCTCTGGCCTCGGGAGACAGACCCTCGAGGCGTTCATTGAGGTCGAGTATCAACTGCGCCCGCGCATTATGCCAGTCCGGCGAGGCGGCGGTGCCCGGAGGAATCCGGGGTGCCGGCGCGGGCTGGGCGACGGCCAGGGCCGGGGTCAGTCGGTAGGCCTGGTCCACCTGGGGAATGACGATCCGGTCCTTGTCGAAGCCGGCCTCGGCCAGCCGCAGAGCCAGGGCGTCGAGGGCCGGCGGCTCGCCGTGGTCGAGGAAGATCGATCCGCGGACAGGGCCTCGGGCCTGGGCCCATTCCACAAGGCCCGCCGCGTCGGCGTGGCCGGAATAGACCTCGATGGACCGGATCCGGGCCCGGACGCCGAAGTCCTCGCCCTGGATCCTCACCCGGCGGGTGCCGTCGACCAGCAGCCGCCCGAGGGTCCCGACGGCCTGGTAGCCGGTGATCAGGACCGTCGCCTCGCGGTTCCAGAGCAGACGCTTGAGATGGCGCCGGACGCGGCCAGCGTCGCACATGCCGCTCGCCGCCATGATGATGTGCCAGCCGCGAAGCTTTTCAAGGCGATCGCTGTCGGCAGGATCAGGCGTGAACTTCAGTCGTCCCTCGCCATTGAGTGAGGTGAAGGGGTTGACCCCCGTCGCCCGGTTCCAGCCCCTCTGCCGGAAGACCTCGGTCACCTCGGAGGCCATGGGCGAGTCGAGGAAGATGTCGGCCTCTGGCGCCTGGCCGTCGTCCATGATGGTCATGATGTCCGCCAGGAGTTCCTGGGAGCGCTCGACGGCAAAGGCGGGGATCAGAAGGGGGCCACCCGCCTCGAAAGCGCCCTGGAGTTCCGAGGCCAGAAGGGCCCGGCGGGCCTCCGGGGTCACCCTCTCGCGCTCTCGGTTGCCGTAGGTGGACTCCAGGATCAGGTGATCGACGCCGGAGGGTCCTTCCGGGTCCGGCATGTAGTCGCGCCCGCCGGGACCGAGGTCTCCTGAGAACAGCAGCCTGGCGACACCCTCCCCGGTCTCGGCGCGAACCTCTACGGAGCCGCCGCCAAGGATGTGCCCTGCTTCCCACCAGACCGCCTCCAGCCCAGGTGCCACCTTGATGACGTCTCCCAGGCGAATTTTCCGGAACTGGTCCAGGGTCCGGCGGGCATCGGCCTCGGTGTAGATGGGCTCGACAGGATCCCGGCCACGCCTCTGGTTACGGCGGTTCAGGTACCGGACCTCGCTTTCCTGGATACCCCCGGCATCCGCCAGCATGATCCGGCACAGGTCCCGGGAACTCGTGGTGGTGTAGATCGGGCCCGAGAACCCGGCCTTCATCAGCTTGGGCAGGAGCCCCGAGTGATCGATATGCGCATGGGTGAGAAGGACGGCGTCCAGGGTCCGGGCGTCAAAGGGGAAGGGCTCGTAGTTCAGGGCCTTGAGCGTCTTTGAGCCCTGGAACATCCCGCAGTCCACCAGGACCCTGTAGCCTGGGCCCGAGAGCTCGGAACAGGACCCTGTCACGCAACCCGCAGCGCCATGGAAGACCAGATCGAGCGCCATGATGTTTGGGTCCTCCTTGTTCGCCATGGCGAAGGCCAAAAAGCGAGAGTCAGCGGCAGAGCCTGGCCCGGTTCATCGCCTCCGCCCGTCATCTGCGCCTTGATGCGGATCAAGGCTGCCGTAACGCAGAGCAGGCAAGAGACCCGGCTGCGGGCCCTCCCTTGACCGATAGGTACTTCCCCGTAGGGGGCCGCCCCGGATAGTCGCAGGACCGCCCTGAGCCTAGCTTTCAGCCCTGTCCCCGAAGGAGCGGCTCCATGGCTCTCGCCCACGACTACACGGATGTCCAATACCTGCCGGCCCCGCCCAAGGCCGCCGATACGGCGACCGGCCTGTTCCGCCTCAGCGTCAGCATGACCTTCGCCAAGGACGAGGAGATCTACGGCCAGGACGAAGATGCGGACCTGATCTACCGGGTCCTCGACGGGGCGGTTCGCACGACGCGGGTCATGGCTGACGGCCGCCGCCAGATCGGCGACTTCTACCTGGCCGGTGACATCTTCGGCCTGGAGGCGGGCCCGGCTCACCGGTTCGCTGCCGAGGCGGTCCGCGACAGCGTCATCCTGGTCATCAAGGCCTCGACCCTTCGATCCTCCGGCGGGGACGTGGGTCGATTAGGCTGGGAAGCCACCCGGCGCGAACTCGAGAGGGCCCAGGAACACGTGATCATGCTGGGCCGGAAGACCGCCTGCGAGCGCGTCGCCAGCTTCCTCAAGGACCTTTCCGACAAGTCCGGGGACCTGCGGGTCGTGGACCTGCCCATGGGGCGCCAGGACATCGCCGATTATCTGGGACTGACGATCGAGACCGTCTCGCGTATGCTCTCTCAACTCCAGGCGAGCCGTATCGTGTCCTTCTGCGCCATACGGCAGTTCCGGATTGTGAATCCGGCCGGCCTGGCGCGGTTGGCGAACCAGACCCTTTAGCGGTGCCCGCTCACCGGCCAGGGTCTGGCCGGTCCGGGCCAATGGAGACGACGACATGAGCTTCAAGTCCCTTCTCGTGCATGCCCAACCCGGGGAATCCTCGCGCCTGCGGACCGAGGCCGCCGCCGCCCTTGCGATCCGCCTGGACGCCCTGTTGATCGGGCTCGGTGCCGAGTCGATCCCGCCCATCGCCACCAGCGATCCCTATGGCTTCGGGACCGGCCAATGGACGCCGCTGCTCTACGAACAGCAGACCCGCAACCTCGAGGCGGCAAAATCAGCTTTTGAAACGCAGGCCAAAGGCGCGCGGACCGAATGGCGGTCGGTTGGCGACCTGCCCACGCCAGCCATGGCCCGGGTGGCCCGGGCGGTGGACCTGGTCGTGACGGGCGGACCGGCCGGGACCGGCGACATCTACAGTAAGGTCAGCACGCCCGAGCTGCTCATCAGCTCGGGGCGTCCCATGCTGGTGGTACCGCCCCATGGTGGCCGGCTGGAAACGCGCCGGGTCATGGTGGCCTGGAAGGACACGCGCGAGGCGCGCAGGGCCGTGTCCGACGCCCTGTCCTTCATGCACATGGCCGACGAGATCCTGATCGTCGCCCTGGGCACCCGCGAAGACCAGGACGCCCTGACGGCCCAGGCCAATGACGTCGCAGGCATGATTGCCCGCCACAGCATGGCCAAGCCCCGCACTCACGTGGCCGTATCGGCCGGCGATCATGTCCAGTCGGACCTCCTGGCCCGGGCCGACCTGATGGATGCCGACCTGATCGTGTCAGGTGCCTATGGCCACAGCCGCGCCTATGAGTGGGTGCTCGGTGGGGTCACCCGGCATCTGCTGCACGCCTGCGAGCGCTTCGTCTTCCTCAGCCACTAGTTCCTGTTCCGAAGGGTGGGGCCCGGCCTTCCGGCCGGAAGGCGCAGGAAGCCGGGCGTTGCATTCCCTCCGGTCTTCCGGCGGGCTAGGACTCCACGCATGGACACAAGAATCCGAAGGGAAGTGGAGGACGAGCCGCAACAGGGGCGGTGGCAGGCCTACGGACTGGCGGTGGCGGGGGTCGCGCTGGTCTTTCTGGTCCGGATGTTCCTGTTCCCAGGCCCGGTCCACGGCCTGGACCTGATACTTCTCGCGCCGGCGCTCGTGGCGGCCGCCCTGCCCGGGCGCGCAGGTCCGGTCATCCTCGCCGCGGCACTCGGCCTCGCCGGATACCTCGTGCTCTCGGTGGCCGGGTTCGACATGCGCCCGACGGAGGTCAGCCAGCTCGTCCTCTATGTCGCAACCTCGGCGGCGGTGGCCGGGGCCGCCTGGCGGCTTCGCCGGATGTCCCTTGAGGCCCGGACCCTGATCGCCATTTCCAAGCAGCGGCAGGATCACCTGCAGTCCATCCTCGACACCGTCCCCGAGGGCATGATCGTGATCGACGAGGTTGGGACCATTCGTTCCTTCAGCGCGGCGGCGGCGCGTCTGTTCGGGTGGTCATCCAGCGAGGTGATCGGCCAGAATGTGCGCATCCTGATGCCAGCGCCCTATCGCGGCGACCACGACGGCTATCTTGGCCGCTACCTCCAGACCGGAGAACGCCGGATCATCGGAATTGGCCGCGTCGCCGTCGGCATCCGCAAGGATGGCTCGACCTTCCCCATCGAACTGGCCATCGGGGAGATGCGGTCCGGCCGTAATCGCTTCTTCACCGGTTTCATCCGGGACCTGACCGAGCCCAAGGCGACCGAGCGGCGGCTGCAGGACATGCAGGCCGAACTCATCCACGTGTCGCGCCTGACCTCCATGGGCGAAATGGCCTCGGCCCTCGCCCACGAGCTCAACCAGCCCCTGTCGGCCATCGCCAGCTACATGAAGGGATCGGTCAGGCTACTCGATTCCGCGACCCCGGACCTGGACCGGGTCCGCACCGCCCTGTCCGCGGCGGGCGACCAGGCCCTCCGCGCCGGAGACATCATCCGCCGGCTGCGCAGCTTCGTTGGAAAGGGCGAGGCGGCCATGCGCATCGAGCCCCTTCCCAAACTGATCGAGGAGGCCGGGGCCCTGGCCATGATGGGTGCCCGGGACACAGGTGTCCGTCTGGAGTTCAGGCTCTCCCCGAGTGCCTCCCTGATCCTCGCGGACAAGGTGCAGATCCAACAGGTCGTCCTCAACCTGATGCGCAATGCGCTGGAGGCCATGAGTGAGAGTCGGGCCGGGAGCCTCACGGTCGAGGCCTCAGCGATCCCGGGCGGATGGGTCGAGGTGCGCATCTCCGATACCGGGCCGGGCCTGGCACCGGAGGTCCTGGACCGGCTCTTCCAGCCCTTCGTCACCACCAAGGTGGAGGGAATGGGAGTGGGCCTGTCCATCTGCCGGACCATCATCGAGGCCCATGGCGGCGAGATCAGCGCCTTCAACCGACCGGAAGGTGGCGCGGTGTTCCGTTTCACGCTACGCAATGGCTTACTCCCACTCCCGGACGAGGCCGACGCATGAGCTCGCCCCCTTCCCTGGTCCATGTGATTGATGATGACGACGCCGTAAGGTCGTCTCTCGCCTTCCTGCTCGAGTCCGCCGGGCTTTCCTGCCGGACCTGGGAGTCAGCCCTTACCTTCCTCGAAGCTGGCGACCGCGAGGCCGGCGACTGCATCGTCACCGACGTGCGCATGCCTGGCATGACGGGCCTGCAGATGGTCGCCGAACTCCAGGCTCGCGGGAGGCCGACACCAGTGATCGTCATCACCGGCCATGGCGACGTGCCCATGGCGGTCGAGGCCCTGAAGCGGGGGGTCTCCGACTTCCTGGAAAAGCCCTTCGATGACGAAGTCCTGTTGGCGGCGATACAGGAGGTCATCCTCAAGGCGTCAGGCCAGGCCGAGCCCAGGCGCGGCCAGGAGTTCTCGGCCATGCTCACCTCGCTGTCGGGCCGGGAGACCGAGGTCCTGAAGGGCGTCGTCGAGGGCAAGGCCAACAAGGTGATCGCCCGGGACCTCGGCATCAGCCCGCGGACCGTGGAGGTCTATCGTGCGAATGTCATGACCAAGACGGGCGCCCGGAGCCTTTCCGAGCTTGTCCGCATGTCCATCCTCGCCGGATTTTGAAAGCTTGCGCTGGATCAAGGCCGGACTCGGGTGGCGGGAGCACCCTGCCGGCTGTTCAGAGTCCCCGGGTCCACCATGTCGCCAGTCTCCGTCGAGCCCCCGACGCTCATCCTCGTGGACGATGATGACGCCCTCAGGAGCGCACTGAGGTTCGCCCTGGAACTCGATGGCTACCGGGTCCAGGCCTATCCCAACGGGGAGGACCTGCTTGGGGCCAAACTCCCCGCCCGAAACGCCTGCCTGGTGCTGGATGAAAACCTGCCCGGGATGGGCGGGCTGGAGACCCTCAGCCTCCTCAGAAGCCGCGCGGTCCGTCTTCCCGCCTTCCTGATCACCAGCCACCCGGGTCCCGCACTGCGCCAACGCGCAGCCCGAATGGGCGTGCCGATCATCGAAAAGCCCCTGCTGGACGATAATCTCGTGCGCAGCATCCGTTCCGCACTGGGCCAGGCAACGACCCCCTGAGGGCAGGCCAGGCGCATTGCCTCGTCTCCGCCGACTGCCTATATCTTGTGACATGCCCAGCCCCGCGGACGCCTGTCCATGAAGCTCCCCGGCGCATCTGAGCCCGATCCCCGCGCCCTGATCTCGCAGCCGGCCTACAGGCTCGCCGCCCTGGATCCCGATTTTCTCCTGGGCGAGAGCATGCGCGGGGTTCGCTTCCTGCTGGAGTACGAGAAGGCGGACCAGGCGCTCAAGTCGTGGGGAATCCGGTCGACCATCGTGGTCTTCGGCTCGGCCCGGGTTCGGGAAGACGACCCTGGCGACAAGGGTCGCTGGTATGCGGAAGGCAGGGAATTCGGCCGCATCGCCTCCCAGCGCGGCGGCGCGCTTGCAGGGCCCACCGGAGCCGGTCCCCGGGACAACGTCATCGCCACCGGCGGCGGTCCGGGCCTGATGGAGGCGGCGAACCGCGGTGCCGCAGAGGCCGGAGCACCGACAATCGGCTTCAACATCTCCCTGCCCCACGAGCAGTTCCCCAACCCCTTCATCACACCGGGCCTGGCCTTCCGGTTCCACTATTTCGCCATGCGGAAGATGCACCTGGCCATGCGGGCCAACGCCCTGGTGGCCTTCCCCGGCGGCTTCGGGACCCTGGACGAATTGTTCGAGATCCTGACCCTGGTCCAGACTGGCAAGGGCCCCAGGGTGCCCATCGTCCTCTTTGACGAGGCCTACTGGCGCAGCCTGATCCGCTTCGATGTCCTGGTGGAGCGCGGTATGATCGACCCCGCAGACCTCGACCTCATCCGCTTCGCCGACACCGCCGAGGCCGCCTGGCGGGAGGTCAGCGCCGGTGTCCTGGCCGCTGAGGGCGGAGCCCGACTGTGACTGATCCCGTACCGAAGCGCGCTCCCCTCAGGGAACTTTGGGGTTTCCTAACATCGGCCTTCTCGGGGCTTCGGGTCCTTGGACGTCGATCGGCACCCCTTCCGGAGGTCCCCATTGACAATGGCGCAGACGAACCTGTCCAGAAGGAAACCGACCTAGGGCGACCTGGGCGCTTGGGGAACACCAGCGATGGCTAAACTGAACCTTGGATGCGGATTTGACCGTCGAGAAGGCTTCGTCAACGCCGATAGCTTCGTAGAGTGTCAGCCCGATATTCTGATGGATATCGAAGTGACCCCGTGGCCGTTTGAGGATGATGCCTTTGAGTATGTTTTGCTCAAACACGTGCTCGAACATGTGGGAGCCGACTTCTCCAGCTTTCGCTCTGTGATGCGGGAGCTCTACAGAGTCGCCGCGCCGGACGGCTTGATCGAGATTCAGGTTCCCCATTTCCGGCACGACACCTACTGGTCGGATCCCACCCACGTCAGACCCTTCACGCTTCTGACTTTCGAAATGATGTCAAAGGCTAAGAACGATGAGTGGATCGCCCGTCGTGCCAACTACTCAATGATCGCTTACGCCCTCGGCGTGGACTTCGAGGTAGCTGAAGCGAGCCAAGTCTACGACGCTCGCTGGCTCGAGCGTGAACGCAAGGGAGAGGTCACCCGGGAAGAGCTTAGAACTTGGGCAGGCGAACGCTGGAATGTCGTCAAGGAACTTCATGTCACCCTTCGGGCGAAGAAACCCTTCGACCGTTAGGCACTCTACTTCCGCGAAACGGTAAACCGGGTCAGTTCCGTGCGGGGCGCGTCCCATTCCGGGTCCAGTTCGGCAGCCTTGGTGTAGTCGAGCCAGGCGGACTTCAGGTCACCCATCCGCTCGTAGGCAAGGGCCCGGTTGAAGTGCGCCTTGGCTGGCTCGGAGACGCCCAGTTCCAGCGCCCGGTTGATGTCGACGAGCGCGGCCTCCGGGGCCTTCAGGCCGATCTTTGCCGCCCCGCGGTTCACCAGGGCCTCGCCCAGCTTGGGGTCCTGTTTAATGGCGGCATCAAAGTCGCGCAGGGCGGAGCTGAAGTCCTGCCGGCGGAGCTTGAAGACCCCCCGGTTCACCAGGGTGCCAGCCCGGTCCCGCGAATTGAGGTCCTCGGTCTCCAGGGCCTGGGTGCAGAGGGCCTCGAACCTGCGGTCCATCTCGCCGGTCATGGCCGCCTGGGAACAGGCCTCGGCGGAACCGCCGCCCAGCACCGTGATGGCCGCCTGGCCGGGACCGGCGGATCCCATCAACAAGGCTGCACCGATCGCGGCGCAGGTCCAACGATACCGCATGCCTGGCTCCAAGGCTGAGGGCGACCTAGATCCGGGAGCGCCCGATCTCCCGCCAGAGGATATAGGTGCTACTGGCCGCCACCACCATGGCCCCGATCAGGGTCAGCATCGCCGGAGTCTCCCCCCAGACCAGGAAGCCAATCAGCCCCGCCCACACAAGCTGGGTGTAGTCGAAGGGTGCCACCACGGCGACGGGGGCCCGGCGGATAGCTTCGGTCAGAAGGAGCTGCCCGGTCCCGCCGATCAGGCCAGCCGCGACCAGGAGGCCGAGAACCCCCGGGCTGGGCATGACCCATCCGAAGGGAAGACTGGCAAGGCCAACCACCGTCCCGGCGAGGGTGAAGTAGAAGACGATGGTCGGGCCGGGCTCCGTCCGGCTGATCTCCCGGATGGCGATCATGGCACCAGCGGAGCCGACCGCCGCGGCGATGGCGAACAGGACGCCGACGCCGGCGAACTGGCGCGGATCCGGGTGGACCATGATGAGCACGCCGACGAAGCCGACGGCCACAGCCAACCAGCGGTGGAGACTGACCGGCTCCTTCAGGACCAGGGCGGACAGGGCGACCATGAACAGGGGCGCCGAAAAGGAGATCGCCGTCGACTGGGTCAGGGGAAGGAGGCTGACGGCGGTGAACCCACAGATCATGCCGGTCAGGCCCACCGCAGACCGGGTCAGGTGGGCACCCGGCCGCCGGGTGCGAAGGACCCCGAAACCGGAAGTCCGCCAGATGTAGATCAGCACCGGAATGAAGGCGAAGGCGTTGCGGAAGAAGATGATCTCGAGGACCGGCACGCCCCGCTCGGCGCAGGCCTTCACGATGGCGGCGAGGACCGCCATCAGGGCCATGGCGAGAACGCGAAGCAGTATCCCCAGGGCGGGGCTCTGGGCGACGGGTCGCGGGATGGAAGGCGCGGTCACGGCCGGATGGCCGGCCTCAACCCATCGGGTAGAGGATGTCCCGGGTGACCTCGTCGATGGCCTTCAGGATCTCAGGGGAGAGCACCAGGTCGGCGGCGGCAAAGATGTCGTCCAACTGGTCTTCGCGGGTGACGCCGACGATGGTCGAGGCGACGAAGTCATGCTGCTTGGACCAGGCTGTCGCCAGGGTGACCAGGGAGATGCCCGCCTCTGCGGCGATCTGCGCGAAGCGCTCCGTGGAGGTCAGGCTCTTCTCGTTGACGAAGCGGCGCGCCATGGTCGCCTGCCGGCCGCCCAACTCCAGGTAGCGGCTGAAGCGCGCGCCGGATGGCAGGGCCCCGCCGTTGTACTTGCCCGACAGGACGCCCCCCGCCAGCGGCGAGTAGGGGATCGAGCTGACTCCCTCCTGCCGGCAGACCTGGGCCAGTTCGTCCTCGAAGCGGCGGTTGTTGAGGCTGTGGTTGTTCTGGATCGTCTCGTAGCGGGCGAAACCCTCTCGCTCTGAGGTCGACAGGGCCTTCATCAGCCCCCACGAGGTTTCGTTAGAGCAGCCCAGGACCCGAACCTTTCCCGCCCGGACCAGCTCGTCCAGGGTCTCCAGGGCGTCTTCGTAGCGGGCACCGTGGTCGGGCCAGTGGGTCTGGTAGAGGTCCACATAGTCCGTGCCCAGGCGGCGAAGGCTGTCCTCGATGGCCCGGGTGATGTTGTGGCGGTCGAGCGCCGTCATGCCAGCCCGCTGCGAGCCCTTGATCCAGCCGTGGCTGGGGCCGCAGACCTTGGTGGCCAGGATGATCTCGTCCCGGCGCTTGGTCTTCATCCAGCGACCGAAGATCTCCTCGGTCAGGCCGGCCCAGGATTCCTGCGGCGGAACCGGATAGTTCTCGGCGGTGTCGAAGAAATTGATCCCGGCCTCGAGGCTGCGGTCGAGAATGCGGTGCGAGGTCTTCTCGTCGGCCTGGGAGCCGAAGGTCATGGTCCCCATGCAGATCTTGGATACGACGATCGGGCTGCGGCCCAGACGCTGGCTCTGCATGGCGACTTCCCCTGGCATCGGCGCGGGCCTGATCGCCCATCTCTCCGGCAGACCGGCTGATAAGCGGCACTACCGGGGGTGGCAAGCCTCGCATTCGCGGGCGGAGTCGCTAAGATGGGAGTTCGGTTCCGGAACAGACGGGGGCGGAGACCATGAGCGCGGACTACGGGGACAACCGGCCGGACCTGTCGGCCTTCTGGATGCCCTTCACGGCCAACCGCCAGTACAAAGACGCTCCGCGCCTCCTCGTCGAGGCCAGCGGCATGTACTACCGCACCGTCGACGGCGACAGCGTGCTGGACGGCACCGCGGGCCTGTGGTGCTGCAACCTGGGCCATGCCCGGGAGGAGATCACCGAGGCCGTCGCGCGGCAGCTCGCCACCCTGGACTTCGCCCCGACCTTCCAGATGGGACATCCCCTGCCCTTCCGCCTGGCGGCGGCCCTGGCGGAGTTCGCACCGCCCGGACTGGACCGGATCTTCTTCACCAACTCGGGTTCGGAGTCCGTCGACACGGCCCTGAAGATGGCCCTGGCCTATCACCGCGCCCGGGGCGAGGGGCAGAGGGTGCGCCTGATCGGGCGGGAGAAGGGCTATCACGGCGTCGGCTTCGGCGGGATTTCCGTTGGCGGCCTGGTCAACAACCGGCGGACCTATCTCACCCTCCCGGGGGCGGACCACATCGCCCACACCTTCGACCTCGAGAGGAACGCCTTCTCCCGGGGCCTGCCGGACCACGGGGCGGAGAAGGCCGACGAGGTCGAGCGGCTGGTGGCCCTGCATGGCGCCGAGACCATCGCCGCGGTCATCGTCGAGCCCGTCGCCGGCTCCGCCGGCGTCCTGCCGCCGCCCAAGGGTTACCTGGAGCGCCTGCGCGCCCTCTGCGACCGGCATGGCATCCTGCTGATCTTCGACGAGGTTATCACTGGCTTCGGCCGGCTGGGCGAGCCCTTCGGGGCCCAGGCGCTGGGCGTCACCCCGGACATCATGACCACCGCCAAGGGCATCACCAACGGCGCCCTGCCCATGGGGGCGGTCTTCGCCCACCGGAAGGTGCATGACGCCATCGTCCAGGGCCCGCCCGCCGCCATCGAGTTCTTCCACGGCTATACCTATTCGGGGCATCCGGTGGCCTGCGCGGCGGCCCTTGCCAGCCTGGAAGTCTACCGGCGCGACGGGCTCTTCACCCGGGTGAAGTCCCTGGCGAGCCACTGGGAGGACGGCATCCACGCCCTGCGTGCCAAGCCGAATGTCATCGACATCCGCAACATCGGCCTGATGGGCGCGGTCGAACTCGCCCCCCGGCCTGATGCCCCCGGCGCCCGCGGATACGAGGTGCTGGTAAAGGCGCTGAAGGCCGGGCTCCTGATCCGGGCAACGGGCGACATCATCGCCCTGTCGCCCCCGCTGATCATCAGCGAGGATGAGATCGGCAAGCTGTTCGACATTCTGGGCGGGGTCCTGGACGACCTGGCCTGATGTCGCCCTGCGTCGGGTTGACATAAAGACATAAAGATATCTTTATGCGCTCATGTTGAGCGCTGACCGTACCGTCGACGTCCTGCGCGCTGCGGGAGAGCCTTCGCGGCTGCGCATCCTCGCCCTGCTGGCGCGGGAGGAACTGGCGGTCCTGGAGATCTGCAAGGTGCTGGACCAGAGCCAGCCCCGGGTCTCGCGCCACCTGCGCCTGCTCGCCGAGGCGGGGCTCGTCGAACGGTTCCCGGACGGGGCCTGGGTCTTCTACCGCCCGGCCGCCGAAGGCGAACCCCGCACCCTCGCAGATCGCGTCCTCGCCGACCTGGACGGGACCGATCCCGTCCTGGTTCGCGACGCCGAGCGGCTGGAAGCGGTGCGCGGAGAGCGCCGGACAGCCGCTGACCAGTACTTCGCGCGCAACGCTGCGACCTGGGACGAGATCCGCTCGCTGCACGTGGCGGAGGACCGCGTAGAAGCCGCCATCCGGGACGCCGCCGGGCCGGGTCCCTTCCACCGGCTGGTCGATCTGGGGACCGGGTCGGGCCGCATGCTGACCCTGCTCGGGCCGCGCGCCACCTCCTGCCTGGGCCTCGACCTCTCCCAGCAGATGCTCAACGTCGCCCGGGCTCGGGTGGAGGCAGCCCGCCTGCCCGCCTGCGACCTGCGCCACGGGGATATCTTCGCCACCCGCCTACCCGACGGCTGCGCCGACCTGGTGGTCGTGCACCAGGTCCTGCACTACCTGGGCGACCCCGCCGCCGCCGTGCGCGAGGCCGGACGCCTAGCCGCCCCGGGCGGACGGCTGGTCATCGTCGACTTCGCCCCCCACGCCCTGGAGGTCCTGCGCGAGCAGCACCAGCACCGGCGGCTGGGCTTTTCCGCCCCCGAGATGAAGCGTTGGCTGTCGGTGGCGGGCCTGCGCCAGACTGGCCTGGAAACCCTGTCCCCCGCCCGCAGTGACGGCCTGACCGTCTGCGTCTGGACCGCCGAACGGAGCCCTGCATGACCGACACCGCCCTGGGTCCCATCGCCCGCGCCGGCGCGGGCCTTGCCAAGCCACCCCGCGTCTCCTTCGAGTTCTCGCCGCCCAAGACGGAGGAGGCCGAGCTCGCCCTGTGGGAGGCCATCCGCCGCCTCGCCCCGCTGAAGCCGGCCTTCGTCTCCGTCACCTACGGGGCCGGCGGCTCGACCCGGGACCGGACCCACCGCACGGTCAGCCGTCTGCTGGCCGAGACCGACCTGTCGCCCGCCGCCCACCTGACCTGCGTCGACGCCAGCCGGGCCGAGGTGGACGAGGTGATCCGCGACTATTGGGACGCCGGCGTCCGGCACATCGTCGCCCTGCGCGGCGATCCCCCCGGCCAGATCGGCGGGGTCTATGTCCCGCGAACGGACGGCTACCTCAACGCCACGGAGCTGACCTCGGGCATCCGCGACATCGGCCCCTTCGAGGTCAGCGTCAGCCTCTACCCGGAAACTCATCCCGAAAGTGGCTCGATCGACCACGACATCGACGTGCTCAAGGCCAAGATCGATGCCGGGGCGACCCGGGCCATCACCCAGTTCTTCTATGACGTCGACGGTTTCCTGAGGTTCATGGACCGGGTCCGCAAGGCCGGCGTCACCCTTCCCATCTCGCCGGGGATCATGCCCGTGTCGAACTTCAAGGGCCTGAAGCGCATGGCCGGGCCCGTGGGCATTCCCCTGCCCGCCTGGCTCGGCGCCCTGTTCGAAGGCCTGGACCGCGACCCCGACACCCGCCGCATGATCGCCGCCGGCGTCGCCGCAGAGATGTGCGTCAAGCTGGCGGAGGAGGGCTATTCCGACTTCCACTTCTACACCCTGAACCGGGCCGACCTGGTCTATGCCATCTGCCGCATCCTCGGGCTCCGCGAGTCCACCGGGAAAGGAGCCTCTGCATGAGAACCGCCCTGATCGCCGGCCTCCTGTCCGCAGGCGCCGCCGTCGCTGCGCCCACCAGCCCGCCGGGGTGGAGCGCGCCCACCGATCCCTTCCGGGTGGCTGACAACCTCTACTATG
Organism: uncultured Alphaproteobacteria bacterium; assembly: GCA_903933475.1. Lineage (GTDB taxonomy): Bacteria > Pseudomonadota > Alphaproteobacteria > Caulobacterales > Caulobacteraceae > Phenylobacterium. The sequence goes on from CAIZKE010000077.1 coordinate 16,753, forward strand.
TGGGCACTGCGGGCATCTCGGCCTGGCTCATCACGACGCCCAAGGGGCACATCGTGATCGACGGCGCCATGCCGACCAGCGCGCCCCTGATCCAGTCCAGCATCCGCCAGCTCGGCTTCCAGCCGAAGGACGTGAAGATCCTCTTGAACACCCACGCCCACTTCGACCACACGGGGGGGTTGGCCGACCTCAAGCGCGACACCAGCGCCCGCCTTCTGGCAAATCCCGCCGACCGGAAGGCCCTGGAGACCGGGACCTATCCGGGCTGGGAGGAGATGCGCGGCCTCGACTTCGCCCCCGTCAAGGTCGACGGCGACCTGAAGGACGGCCAGCCCGTCCGCCTCGGCGACGTCGTCCTCACGCCGCGCTTCACCCCCGGCCACTCCCCCGGCTGCACCACCTGGACCTTCCAGGCGAAGGACAGGGGCCGGCCGCTCGACGTGCTTCTCTACTGCTCCACCTCGGTGGCGGCGAACCGGCTCGTCTCGCGCGACCGTGGACCCCAATATCCTGGAATCGTCGAGGATTACCGCCGCAGCTTCACCCTGCTGAAGACCCTGAAGGCCGACGTCTTCCTTGCGCCCCACGCCGAGCAGTTCGGCCTTGAGGCCAAGCGCGCGCGCCTGAAATCCGGAACCGCCAACCCCTTCGTCGATCCGGGCGAACTGGCCCGCCGGGTGGCCGAAAGCGAGGCGGACTTCCGCAAGGACCTGGCCCGCCAGGAGGCGAGTGCGAAATGACCCGGACAGACCGCATTGCCGCCCTGAAGGCCGCCTCCCGGGAGCGCATCCTGGTGCTCGACGGCTCCTGGGGCGTGATGATCCAGAAGCGCGGTCTCGAAGAGGCCGATTTTCGGGGCGAGCGCTTCGCTGGCCATCCTGGTCAGCTGAAGGGCAATAACGACCTCCTCTGCCTGACCCGGCCGGACATCATCACCGAGTTACACGACGCCTATTTCGGCGCCGGGGCGGACATCTCCGAGACCAACACCTTCTCGTCCACCACCATCGCCCAGGCGGACTACGGCCTGGAAGCGGCAGTGCGCGACATCAACCTGGAAGGCGCGCGCCTGGCGCGGGCCTGCGCCGACCGCTGGACCGCAGCCGAGCCGCACAAGCCGCGCTTCGTCGCAGGCTCCATCGGTCCCCTGAACAAGATGCTGTCCATGTCGCCCGACGTGAACGACCCCGGTGCCCGCTCGGTCACCTTCGAGGAGGTCTACCAGGCCTATCGCGAGCAGGTCATCGCCCTGAACGAAGGCGGGGTGGACCTCTATCTGGTCGAGACCATCACCGACACGCTGAACTGCAAGGCGGCCATCAAGGCCATCATGGACCTAGAGGACGAGGGCTTCGAGCCCCTGCCGATCTGGATCTCGGGCACCATCACGGACCGGTCGGGACGCACCCTGTCCGGCCAGACGGTCGAGGCCTTCTGGAACTCTGTCCGCCACGCCCGGCCCTTCGCCATCGGCCTGAACTGCGCCCTGGGCGCGGACCTCATGCGCCCCCACATCGCCGAGCTGTCCCGGGTGGCCGACACCCTGGTCAGCGCCTATCCCAATGCTGGCCTGCCCAACGCCATGGGCCAGTATGACGAGCAGCCCCACGAGACCGGGCACTCGCTGCACCAATGGGCCGAGGACGGCATCGTCAACATCGTCGGTGGCTGCTGCGGCACGACCCCGGACCACATCGCCCACGTGGCCCGGGCGGTGCAGGGCCTGGCCCCGCGCAAGCCGGCCGAGCGTCCACGTGCTATGCGCCTGTCGGGCCTGGAGCCCATGGAGCTGTCATGAGGCCCACCTTCGTCAACATCGGCGAGCGGACCAATGTCACCGGTTCCGCCCGCTTCCGGAAGCTGGTGGCCGAGGGAAACTACCCCGAGGCCCTTTCGGTCGCCCGCCAGTGCGCCCGCGCGATCGACGAGAGCCTGATGGGCGCGAGCCAGCTGCCGCGCTGAGCCCGTCCCCCGCCGCGCTCAGGCCGCGGGGACGATGTCCGGCGACAGGACCAGGTTGCGCTCCAGCGCGCCGCCCGGCGGCACCAGCACGATGCCCGGGCGCCGCGCGAGGTCGCCATCGTCGCCGATGA
>CAIZKE010000078.1 GCA_903933475.1 uncultured Alphaproteobacteria bacterium
CTCCCGGGAGATCCGGTCGATGATCGGTGCCCTCAAGTCGGAGTCGACGCCCAGGAGCCGACCGGTCTGGTGCGAGCCGATCACCATGCCGGCGAAGAACTCCGCCGCCAGGGCGCAGTCATCGATCCTCAGTCGCCCGGCCCGCGTCTCGCCGTCGAGGAAGGTGGCCAGCCGGGCCCGGGAGGTCCGGGTCCCGGACTCAAAGAAGGTGCGGGCCAGGTCGGGCATCTCTGCCGCGCTCTGGATATGGATCCGGAGGATGGCAATGGACGAAGGCGTGGCGATGCTTTCCAGCACCACCCGGGCATAGCCCGCCAGGGCCTCCTCCGGGCCACTGCCCGCCCCGGGGCTGTCCAGGTGGGCGGTGATCTGGTCCACCCGACGCTCGATCAGCACCCTGACCAGCTCGGCCTTCGAGCCGAACCGGTTGTAGACCGTTTGTTTGGATACCTTCGCCCGCCGGGCGATGTCCTCGATCGAGGCCCCCATGCCGCGTTCGGCAAGAGCCTCGCGCGCCGCTTCCAGGATGGCGAGCCCCTTGGACTCGTCGACCTGCCCCATGCGCCGGGGCATCAGAGACACCCTCCGGACGCCATCCGGATCGCAACACGGCCTCCGGGTCGCCACAGACGCCTGCAGCCCATCGCTTCCCCCACTTCCACTGTAACCGGGAGCTTCCCGTCTCCCTCGCCCCCACCTTGGGCTGCACTGCCGCGGGGCACAACACAGGAATGGACTTCATCGTCCATGAATCCCCGCAGGCCCAATCTCTCCAGGCCCCTGGGCGCTCGCGCGAGGGGGCTGGACGCCAGGGCTCCGGCGGCGGCATATCGCGGCATGGACGCCGACGTGATCATCTCCGGGGCCGGCATGGCCGGCGCGACCCTCGCCCTGGGCCTGGCCCGAGGCGGCCTGAAGCCCCTCCTGGTGGATGCCCAGCCCTTCGAGGCCCGGGTCGCGCCGGACTACGACGGCCGGGCCTCGGCCATCGCCTATTCCAGCTTCCGCCAGTGGAGGGCCCTTGGCCTTGCCAGCGACCTCGAGCCGTACGCCGAGCGGATTGGCGAGATCCTTGTCACGGACGGCCGCACGCCTGGCGCCTCGGCGGGTCGGTCCGGCTCGGCCTTCCTCCGCTTCGACGCCGCCGAGATCGCTGACCGGTCAGAGGGCGAGGCCCTGGGCTACATGATCGAGAACCGGCGGATCCGGGCGGCCCTGGCCGCTGCGGTGCAGCGGGAAGGCATAGAGGTGCTGGCACCGGCGCGCGTGACCGGGGTCGATTTCAGTCCGGGCGCGGCCTCTGTGCGCCTGGAGGACGGCCGGGTCCTGGCCGCCCCTCTTGTCGTCGGCGCAGAGGGCCGCGCCTCCGCCGTGGCCGCCGGTGCCGGGATCCGCAGCACGGGCTGGACCTATGGACAGGCCGGGGTCGTCGCTACGGTGCGCCTGGGTCAGCCGCATGGCGGCGTGGCCCATGAGTACTTCCTGCCCTCGGGACCCTTCGCCATCCTGCCCCTGACCGACCAGAGGGCGAGCCTCGTCTGGACCGAGTCCCCCGCCCGGGCCGAGGCCCTGCAGTCGGCCCGGGCGGAGGTGTTCCACGCCCACCTCCAGCGCCGGTTCGGCGACCTCCTCGGCGGTGCCCGCCTGGATGGGCCGGTCTTTACCTATCCCCTGTCCCTGCACCTGCCTGAACGGATCAGCGCCCCCCGGGCCGCCCTGCTCGGCGATGCTGCCCACGGGGTTCACCCGGTCGCCGGCCAGGGCCTGAACCTCGGCCTGAAGGATGCCGCCGCCCTGGCCCAGGTTCTGGCGGAGGCCGCGCGCCTGGGCGAGGACATCGGGTCGGAGGTCGTGCTGGACCGCTACGCCCGCTGGCGCAGCGTCGACAACATCGGACTGGCTGTGGCGGCGGACGCCTTCGTGCGCCTCTTCTCCAACGACAACCCTCTGCTGAGGGCGGTCCGCGGCGCGGGCCTGTCGGCGGTCAACCGGATCGGCCCCGCCCGGCGCTTCTTCATGCAGGAGGCCGGCGGCGCCGTCGGCGACCTGCCCCGTCTGCTGCGCGGCGAAGCGCCCTGACAGGCCCTCAGAGCTCCCGGGCTTCCTCGGGCAGCATGATCGGAACGCCATCCCGGACCGGATAGGCCAGGCTGGCCTTGCGGCTGATCAACTCACCGGCGGCCCGGTCATACTCCAGGGGCCCGTGGGTGACCGGACAGACCAGGATCTCCAGAAGGCGGGTGTCGAGCCCGGCGTCGAGGGGTGGAAGCGGCGCGTCTGGCGGGGAATCGGTCATCTCAGGTCCTACTGCAGGGTTTCCGGCGGGCCGTCGTCGTCCGACAGGGAGTCGATCTCCAGGAGGGCGGTCAGGACGTCCTGCCGGTCGGACCGGTCCGGTGCCTCCAGGAGGGCCTGCTTCTCGGCGGGGGAAAAGGGCAGGTTCATGGCCAGGCCCGCGACCAGCTCGTCAAGCGGGGCGGCTTCAATGGCCTGGTCGTCCACGTCCATCTCGCGCCGGTTGAGATAGGTCTTCAGGGCCCGGGCCAGGCGCGTGCGTTCGCCGCCGGTCCGGCGCCCGGGGGTCAGGTCCTCGGAGAAGGGGCCGAAATCGGCCCTTACCTGGCGGTAGGGGGTCGGCCGGGCCAGCTCCTCGGCGATCCGGAACCGGCAAACACCGGTCAGGGTGATCAGGTAGTCGCCCTCGGTGCCCTCCCGGAAACGGGTCACCCGGCCGGCGCAGCCGATCCGGGCCAGGCCGGGCCGGACCGGGCCGCCCCCGGACGTCTGGATCATGCCGATCATCCGGGCCTCGCCCATGACATCGTCCAGCATGTTCAGGTAGCGCGGCTCGAAGATGCGCAGGGGCAACTCCGCCCCGGGCAGCAGCAGGGCCCCGTCCAGCGGGAATACCGGCAGGGTCTTCGGCAGGTCGATGGGAAGGGCCCGGCGCGCCATGGCTAGGAGAACAGGATTGCGGACAGGCGCCGCCGGCCCTGGCGCGCCAGGTCGGAGGCCCCGCCCGCGGCCTCGAAGACGGTCAGGAGTTGGGCGCGGGCCGCGCCCTCGTTCCAGTCGCGGTCGGCGGCGATGATCTGCAGGAGGTGATCGGCGGCGGCCTCCAGCCGGCCGGTGCCCCCCAGGGCCCGGGCCAGCTCGAAGCGGGCCTCGTGGTCGGCGGCATTGGCGGCCAGGCGCGCCTCGAAGGCGGCGGTCTCGGCAGGGGCAGCCTCGGCCAGGGCCAGGGCTGCGCGGACGCTTTCCAGCCCCGGGTCCTTGGCACCCTCCGGTGCCATGGCGACGATCTCGGCGGCACGCTCCAGCTCGCCCCCGTCCAGATAGACCCGGGCCATGCCGCCCAGGGCGCGGACGTCCTGGGGGTCGGCCTGCAGCGCCCGGGCGAAGGCCTGGGCCGCCGTGTTGAGGTCGCCGGCCTCGAGGGCCTCGCGGCCGACGGCGATCAGCTCGTCGCCGGCGTCTGCGGGGGCCTGGGCGGCCAGGCGGTCGACGAAGGCCTTGATCTGGCTCTCCGGCAGGGCACCCGTGAAGCCGTCCACGGGTCGGCCGTCCACGAAGGCGAAGACGGCGGGAATGGACTGGACGCGCAGCTGGCCGGCGAACTGGGGGTGCTGGTCGATATCGATCTTCACCAGCTTCACCTTGCCCCGGGCGGCGGTGACGGCGCGCTCGATGGCCGGGCCCAACTGCTTGCAGGGGCCGCACCAGGGCGCCCAGAAGTCGACGATGACCGGCGTCTCCCGCGAGGCCTCGATCACGTCGGCCATGAAGCCGGCGTCCGTCCCGTCCTTGATCAGCCCTGGGGGCGTCGCGCCCGCCAGGGGGGCCGAGTTCTCACCGATCAGCGCCATGGGACTCTCCATGCTGGACTTGAGGCTGCAAGATGGACCTTCCGGGCCTCGGCTTCAACGCGCCGGAAGCGAACAAAGGGTCAGGCGCGGGAAATCCACCACCAGAGGCTCGCGGCCCAGGTGGTCGAGGAAGGCCCTCAGCCCGTCCTGGCCCACCGTGGTGGTGGCGGTGTTCTCCAGGGGGTGAAAGCTGACCTCTTCCGCCTGCGCCAGGGCCAGGTCCAGGACCAGCCGCACCCGGTGCAGGGGGTCGTTGGCCAGGGCGAACAGGGTCACCGAACCCGGTGTCACCCCCAGGGTCTCGGCCATCAGCTCCGCCGGGCCGAAGGACAGGCGGGCTGAACCAATAATCCCGTGCAGCCGCTTCAGGTCGATGGCCGTGTCGTCCCTGGCGCAGACCAGCCAGAGGTCCCCCCGGGCGTCCTTCAGGAACAGGTTCTTGGTGTGGGCGCCGGGGATCTTCGCCTTGATCTCCCCACCCTCGCCCACCCGGAAGACCGCCGGATGATCCAGGGTGATGTGCACCATCCCCAGCTGGTCGAAGAGGGCGAGGAGGCCGGCGCGGTCGAGCATGGGGCTCCTTACCCTTCCCCCGTCCCCTGGAAAAGCGGTGGACGCTGCGCGCGCGCCCTCGCTAAGGGAAAGGGTGGAAACCACAAGGACCGGGAGCCCGCCATGGAGCTTGAGTGCTATCCCACCGCCGACCGCCCGCCGGAGATCGTGCCCGGCCGGCCGCAACGCGCCTGGATGGACAATTTCGCCTCCCGGCACCCCTATCGCTGCCTGCCCCTGTCCATGGCCAACACCACGGGCTGGGAGATCCTCTGCCCCATGAGCTTCACCGCCGAGTGGAACGGCGGGGTCATGCAGGCGGACATCACCCTTACCCCCGATAGGCCGCACCCGGAGTTCCACCGCTTCGTCATGAGCCACTTCTCCTCGGGCGTGGTCACCATGCACCCGGGCTATCTCTTCCGCACCCCGCCCGGCTGGTCGGTCCTGGCCCAGGGCCCGCCCAACCATGTGAAGGACGGCATCCAGCCCCTATCGGGACTGGTCGAGACCGACTGGCTGCCCTTCCCCTTCACCATGAACTGGATCTTCACCCGCCCGGGCCGGGTGCGGTTCGAGAAGGGCGAGCCCTTCTGCTTCATCACCCTGATGAAGGACCGCGAGCTGGCCGACTTCCAGCCGGTGATCCGCTCCATGTCCCGCAACCCCGAGCTGCGCGGCCAGTATGACGCGTGGGAAAAGCACCGGGCCGAGTTCAACCGTCGGATCATGCGGTTCGACCCCGAGGCCACCAAGGAGGCCTGGCAACGCTTCTATTTCCGCGGCGAACTGCCCGACGAGACCGGCCCCGCCCCCACTGAGCATGTGAACAAGCGTCGCCTCAAGACCCCCCGCTTCCTCGGCTGACACCGTCTTGCCAAGCTGCCGGCCCTCTGCCATAAGCCGGCTCCCGAACATCGGGGTCCCGCAAGGGGCCTCACGGAGCGCGGGCGTAGCTCAGGGGTAGAGCACAACCTTGCCAAGGTTGGGGTCGGGCGTTCGAATCGCCTCGCCCGCTCCAGAAAGTCGATAGACCCGCAGGCCTTGCTTCCCTTCCTGTCGGGGCAGGCGGCGGCGACCCGGAACCGGGCCCCGAAGTCGGAAATTTGAGACCAAAGGTTCGAACCCAAAAGCATGAAAAAAATTGCAGAGCGCGCAGAACGCCAGGAGACGGCAGCCGCCGCCAAGAAGGCGATGCTGGAACGCTTCAAACCCAAGCCCCACGTCATTGATCCCAATCTTGAGGCCCGCAAGGCCGCTGCCGCCGCTGAGCTGGAGGCCGTCCGCGCCGCCCGCAACGCCGAGCGCGACGCCAAGCGCGTCGCCGCCGCCGAGGCCGAGCGCCTGCGCCTGGAGGATGAGGCCATCACCCAGGAAGCCCGCGACCTGGACCTCCGCGCCCGCCAGAAAGAAGCCCGCGACCTCCGCTACGTCGCCCGCAAGCAGAAGCGGAAGTAGGGCAGCGGCGTTTGGGGGGCAGGCGTAAGAGCCCGCGCTCCTCAAGATTGGGCGTTGCTCTCAGCCTGGAGCTTCTTGGGTCTGGGGCCCGCCCATTCCTGGATCTGCTGGTCCTGCCTTAGGCGTAGCCTGCGCCATTCCAGCCCAGAGAATATGTCGTCGAGATCGCCACCGCCATGCAGCGGTAGTGCTGCGGCAGATTCCTGTCGGAACCTCTGGGATAGCGCGTCGTCCGATTCCCAAGCCTGACGCCACCACTCCTTGATCCCGATCTGAGCTTCCTGAAGAGCGGCAGGGGCCGGCAGCCGCGCACCCTTGTTACGATTTGCTTGCCTGCTAGCCGGCAGCAGGTTCCAGAGGTCGCCACAGGGCCATGCGGACCAGGGCAAGCAGTGGTCAATGTCGAAGGCGTCCCGCTTCAGGCGACTCCCTGTCCAGACGCAACGGATCGTCTCCCCACGGTCCAGACGCTGAATCGCGACCATACGGGCGAGGCGGGTGTCCCTTTCCGGGTCGAGCCAGCGAAGGCCCGCCTCGACTTCCCCTGGCTCAAGCTTGCGCCCCATCCGCACGGCGAAGCCTTCGACCAGTCGCGCCCATTCACTGACGAGGACCGGTTCCACCCAGGCTCCCAGTCTCTGCAGGGTCCGCCAGATCGGCCCCGGGACGCCCAGGGTCCCAAACGACCGCAGGGTGTCTCCATCGAGGATGATCTCACCGTTGAACCCAAGGGGCTTGGCGGGTCTGGCGATGAAGACCTGAGCGTCGGAGTTCGGGTAGCGCGTGAATTGGGCGGGCTTGGTGGAGATGGTATTCCCGGCGTCAACCAGGGCCTTCGCCAGCGTCGCTGCCCTCTCCCCTGAGAAGGTCGACCCGATCCTCAGGTCCTGCCCAGCGATGCCTTCTGCCAGGAGGCGCCGAAAGGCGTCCTTGGCGAAACCCAGCCCGTTGGCGCCCTGGTTTCCGGGGAGTTGGGGCAGGCCCGCCGCCGCCAGGGGCAGGTACATCCGGAGCCAGTTGAGCGCCACAGCCCCAAGCGGCAGGTCCACGATATCCTCGTCGGGACGCTCGACCGCCAGGGCGGGCGCGGCGTCGGCGATCCGGGCGACAGCGCGAAGCAGGCCAAGCTTGTAGGTCGCGGACTTAACATCATTCAGGATGATGCCCCTGAGCAGGGGCAGGGTGCCGGCCCCATCGTCGGGCAGGGACAGGACGAAGGTCGTCCAGGTGATGGCTGTCCGCCCCTGGAGGTCGGGGTTCGAGCCGATCCGGACCATGTTCAGCCCGTGGGCCCGAGCGTAGCTTTCGACCTCGCCCCGGGAGACCGGCCACATGGGCCTGTCGCTTTCGCCGGAACCATCCCGGACGGAGATGAGCAGGACGCCGCCTGGCTTCAGGAGGGTGACTATCTTCCGAAAGGCCCGCGGCCGGTCTTCGGGCGTCACGTGCATCAGGACGCCGCTCAGTAGGATGACGTCAAAGGCGAGGCCGAGCCGATGGGTGGCAGAAAGGGATGGCAGCCTGTCGTCAACCCAACGGATCAGGGGGTCAGGATGCAGGCTCTGGCCCGCCACCCGCATGCCAGGGGAGGGTTCGACCGCGATGACCTCAAAACCCCTTCGCCGCAGCCAGGCCGCATCGCGCCCGGATCCTGCGCCGATGTCGAGGGCCAGCCTTTCCGCCCCTTCCGGCAGGCAGTCGAGGAACTGGGCGTGGACCGTCTCCGGGTCGAGTTGCTCATACTGGTGCACAAAGACGGCGGCGCGTTCATCATATCCGCGAACAGGATCGGTCATTTCCAGCCAGGCCCGCCAGTTTCGAGGCCAGTCTAGGCGAGGCGACGGGTGCCTCCAATCCCTCGCCCGCTATCTGCCACCAGGCCGCCCCCCTTTCTCCACCGATCCCCCGAACTGCGCTAGGATTGGGACCGGGCAGTTCAGGAAGGGGTTTTCATGCGCAGTTTCGACGCCGATCCGGCACAGGTTGGCACGGGCCCCCTCGGCCAGAGGGCGCACCTTCGCCACATCGACCATTCCGCCCGGCTGGAGCGCCGGCTGCACGCGGTGCGGCCGGGGGTCTGGACCCTGGTGGGCAATGGCCTGTCCAACCAGACCTTCATCGAGGGGCCGCAGGGCCTGATCGCCATCGACACGGGCGAGAGCGTGGAGGAGATGCGCACGGCCCTGGCCGAGGTGCGGGCCCACACCTCCGCGCCCCTGGCGGCGGTGCTCTACAGCCACTTTCACTACATCGGCGGCACGAAGGCGGCCCTGGACGACGCGGGCCGTGCCGACCTGCCCATACTGGGGCATGAGCGCATCCCCCTGAACCTGGCCCGCACCTCCGGCGAGATCGGTCCGGCCTATTCCCGGGGCCTGATCCACCAGTTCGGTCTGCGCCTGCCCCCCGAGGGGCCCGACGCCCTGGTCAACGAGGGCCTGGGCCTGAACTTCCGCAATCCCGAGCACACACCCTTCACCCCCGGCTATGTTCCGCCCACGGAGTTCTTCCGGGGCGGCGAGCGGCTGACCCTGGCGGGGCTGACGGTGGAGATCCACCACGCCCCCTCCGACGCCGACGACAGCGTCACCTTCTGGTTCCCCGAGCTTGGAACCTGCGTCCAGAACCTGGTCTGGCCGACCCTGTTCAACGTCTTTGCTATCCGCGGCGAGGAATACCGTGACCCCCAAGTCCTGCTGGCCGGGATCGACCACATTCTCTCTCTGGGGGCGGAGCATCTGGTGGGTGCCCACGGCCCGCCAATCTCGGGCGCCGCCGAGATCGCCGCCCGGGTGACCCGCTATCGCGACTCCATCCAGTTCCTCTGGGACCAGACCGTCCGCGGCCTGAACCGGGGCCTGACCGCCGACGCCCTGGCCCACCAGGTGCGCCTGCCGGCGGCCTGCGACGACGACTACCTGACCAGCGAGTTCTACGGCGTGGCCGAGCACCACGTGCGCCAGATCGCCGCCGGCCTGCGCGGCTGGTTCGACGGCGAGCCAGGCAAGCTCTTCGTCCTGCCCCCGACCGAGCGGGCGCATCGCCTGGTGGAGGGCTTCGGCGGGGCCGATGCCGTGCGCGCCCAGGCGACGGCGGCCAAGGCGTCGGGCGACCTGCGCTGGGCCCTGGAGCTGGCGTCCTGGCTGGTTGGGCGGCCCGAAGCGGCGGCCGGTGACCGGGCCCTGCTGGCGGGCGTCCTGCGCGCCCTCGCCCAGGGGACCTCGGCGGCCAATATCCGCAACTGGTGCCTGACCCGGGCCCTGGAGCTGGAGGGTGCCCTGGACCTGTCGCGGGTGGCCGAGCACCGGCTACGCCCGGCCCAGCTGGCGGGGCGGCCCCCGCGGGAGGCCCTGCACGTCCTGAGGGTCATGATCGACCCCGACCGGGCCGAGGGGATCGACCACCATGTCCGTTTCGATTTCCCGGACGCCGAGCCCGCCGGCCTGCATGTGCGCAACGGCGTCAGCGTCGCCACGGATGGGTCGGGCGCGGGGGCCTCGGTTGCCGTGACCTGGGCCGACCTCGTCAGGGCCCTGTGCGGCCAGGTCCGGCTGTCCGAACTGGAGGCCTCGGGCGCGGCCCTCCTGTCCGGCGATGTCGACCTCACCCGCCAGGCCCTGGCGGCCTTCGACCTTCCGGGCCTGGGGCGCTGAGCCGGCGCCTCAGCCCTTCACCGGATAGAGCTCCGCGCATCGGGTCCAGGTGTCGAACGGAGGCTTACGGGCCTCGTAGTCCTGGCGAACCCGTTCCTTCTGGGCCTCATTCAGGACCGTGGGGAGAGGCTTAAGCCCCGAAACCTCCAACGCCCAGGCGCTCCCGCGCTGCTCCTCGGCGATGACGGTGGGGTCCTCCAGCTCCGCGAGGGACTGCAAGCCCCTCGCCCGCGCAAAGTCATGGTCCCGGTCTGCGAGAGAGACGACCGAAGCCCGCGCCAGGTCGCTGTCCAGGCCGAAGGCCAGGGCGAGGATGTTCATGACCGCGTTCTGGACGCCCAGGCAGTAGGCGTCGGAAGGCTCGCCTTCCTTCCCCGCGACGCCACTTGCGCCACCGCTCCCGGCCTGGACCTGCGGTGTCGCCGCCTCGGCTGTCACCGGCGCCCCGGGGTTACAGCCGGCCAGGACCAGGGCGGCCAGGAGGAGGGGGGTGATGCGCATTCGGAAACTCCAAGCCGGACGCTTCCGGCGATCCATGCCGCCCGCGAAACCTGATTAGGTCAAGACCCCGACGCCAGGCCCGCCAGCCCACGGGGGTTTCCGGCCAGCCCGGCCCCGGCGGCTGATCGACGGCCCGCGTCACCCGCCGGCCGGATAGGACTTCCTGCACTGCGCCCAGGAATCGAAGGGCGGCGCGCCCACCTTGAGGTTCGCGCCCAGCTTCTCGCGCTCTGGCCCGGTGAGCACCTGGACGACGCCCGCCATACTTGCGACCTGCGCAAAGGCCCAGCGGGTCCCGCGATCGATCTCCCCGAAGAGCGCCGGGTCCGCCGTTTCCAGATCGTCCAGCGATTGGACGCCCTTTGCGGAGAGGAGGCTCGCTTCCCGTAGCTCGAGGTAGGTCATCGCATCCTTGAAGACCTCGCTGTCCGGACCCACGGCCTGGGCGATCATGGGGGCGAGGACGGCGGTTACCCCCAGGCAGTAGCCTTCCGTCAGCTTGCCGGCGTTCGCCTGAACGATGGCTGCGCGGCCGAGGTCGGTCGCGGAGGACGCCGCCGCCGGCTGTGCGTCGGGCGCTCCCGGGCTACAGCCTGCACAGACCAGTCCGGCGAGGATGAGGGGAAGGACTCGCATCGGATGGCTCCTGTCGCATGGCGTCCGTCGCCCCGCATCGGCCGGTTCCGCCATCGCCAAGGCCCAACCCAAAGTAGGTCCAATCCTGGGGTGAGTAAAGCCAGGCGGCGCCTCGGTTCTTGAGCGGAAAGGCCACAGTGCAGGCGATCCAGTCGTCGAACAGCGGCGCGCCCGCCTTGAAGCTGGCCCCGAGCGGCCCCGCCTCGGGGATCCTATCGGTCAGGGCACCCAAGGTCAGGTAGTGGTCCGACAGTGAAGACGTGGTTCTTCACCTCGCGCTGGAAGGCGGCGTCGCCGCTCCGTACGCGTTCATCCGGAAGGCAGGGTTCTCGCAGCCGCCGGCGCCGCAGGACCTCTTGGTTTCGGCGCTGGGGTGGATCCGCTGCAGGTCGAACTCCTCGATCGCGCCAGAGGGGCTCTTGCCCTTCCGGACGACCTCCGCGGCCGAAACGCCCCCGGCGGGCCCGGACGCGCAGCGGGCTTTGATGCCCGCCACGTCTTCGCGTATCAGGGCCGGCGGGAATTCGGGGACCTTTGCCGCCGCGGGAGCTGGCGCTGCCGGCGTGGTGGCCTCCAAGCTGCAACCAGCCAGGACACGGGCGGTGAGGATGAGGGGCAGGGTGCGCATGGACCGGGACTGCGCAGAGATCGTGTGCTGGGCAGAGCGCAGACCAGCGCCCGGCAGCGGGATAGGGCGCGCAAGGTTGATGAATCGTCGCTTTCCGCCGTCCTCCTTCCTGCCCGCAGCCGGGTTCTGCCTCCTCCTTGTCCTGGCTGGGCCGGTCCTGGCCGATCCCTGCCGCGC
>CAIZKE010000079.1 GCA_903933475.1 uncultured Alphaproteobacteria bacterium
CAGCGTCTGGCCGAGCGGACCGCCCACAAGGTCGTCCAGGAGCTGCCCCGGCAGAAGGTGGCCATGATGGCTGACGGGCTCAATTCCAAGGAGGTCGACAACTTCATACGCGGCGCCGGGAACGCCGGGCGAATGTCGGCCATGCTGCAGGTCGCCGAGGCCTACCTCCAGGTGGACCTCGAGGTCTTTGACGTCGCCGAGCTGGCCCTGACCGTTCGCAACGGCACCTTGCGCTTTGCGCGCACGGCCGGCGGCGGGATGGATCACAGGTGCGACGCCCATGACCCCCGGGACCGGATCACCCGCCTGGCGGATGTGGAGTACGACCCGGAGGCCCGGGCGCCGCTCTGGGAGGCCAGCATGGCCAAGTGGCAACCGGATCCGGAAATGCGGGCCTACCTGCAGCGGGCGGTCGGCTACATGGCGACCGGGTTCACGCATGAGCAGGCGTTCTGGATTTTCCAGGGCAAGGGGCGGGACGGGAAGTCGACCATGGTCGGGGCCCTGCGCGAGCTGCTGGGCGGATATGCCGACGTGGCGGACGTTCGCACCTTCCTGGACGTCTCGCAGCGGGGCGGGGCCGACGCCTCGCCTGACCTGGCGCGCCTGGCGGGGGACTGCCGGATGATCTCGGTCGCCGAACCGCCCCGGGGGGCCAAGCTGGCCGAGGCCATGATCAAGAGCTTTACCGGCGGCGCGCCGATCCTGGCCCGCCGGCTGCGGCAGGACCTGTTCTCGTTCATGCCCAGGCCGAAGGTCTTCATGGAGTGCAACAGCCGGCCGGTCATCAAGGGCGACGATGAAGGGATCTGGCGACGGATCCACCTGGTCATGTTCGAGCACCAGGTCGGCGTCGCCGAGGTCGACCGGGAGCTGGGGCGCAAGCTGAGGGCGGAGTATCCCGGGATCCTGAACTGGGTCATCGACGGGGTCGCCGGCTGGCTGGACCGGGGCCTGGACCCGCCCCAGCGGGTGAAGGACGCCCTGGAGGACTACCGCAAGGGGTCGAGCCCCTTCGGGGAGTGGTTCGCCGAGCGCCTGGTCCTCGAGCCTGGGGCCAAGACCGTCGCCGCCGACCTCTTCGCCGATTTCAAGGTCTGGTGCGAGGACCAGGGGATCGAGCGGATCATGAGCCAGACGGCCTTCGGGAACGCCCTGGCCGACCGCCAGGTGATCCGCGCGGGCATGAATGGCTCGGGCAAGGTCATGCGCTCGGGCGCGCGCCTGAAGACCAGTAGCGAGCTGGCCGCCGACCGTGAGGGGTACAGCCCCGGCGGGTCCTCGGCCACGCCCTTCGACCCTGATCTTTCAGCCTACGGCTACGCGGGAGACTGAGGCGTGATCAACAGACAGTTACAGACAGTACAGACAGTTCAGCGGCCCGATGCACCCCGGGCGGCACCCCCGACAGACAGTCAACCGTCTGTAGGCCCCCCGACTGTCTGTCCGGAAAGGTCCGCGAATTCCGGGGCTTACAGACAGTACAGACAGTTCAGACAGTCGGCACCGGATGAGCCCCTAGCGGGATCGCACAGCGGGGATTCTATGTCTGCGGGGTCACTGTCTGTCTTAAGTGTGGGGAATGGGATGGATCAAAAAAACAGCAATCTCTCTTCCTCTTCAGACCTGAGGGTCTGGGTCGTGGTGACCTGCAAGCAAGCCCAGGAGGTCAGGGCGCGGGGGGAGCTGGAGCGGCAGGGCTTCGACGTCTATCTGCCCATGCGCCTAGCCTCGATCCGCCGGGCGGGCCGGTCGAACGTGCGGGACCTGGTGGCGAGGCCCTTCCTGCCCGGCTACCTCTTTGTGCGGACGTCCCTTGCCCTGGGCGACTGGCGGCGGATCTGGTCCACCTTCGGGGTCCGGGGCCTGCTGGGCTCGGAAGAGCGGCCGGCGGCGGTCCGTGACTGGGTGATCGACCGGATCCGCGACCAGGAGGAAGGCGGCTTCATCAAGCTGGGCCTCGCCCCTGACGGCCCGGTCTTCCCCAAGGGTGCCCGCGTCCAGGTCAGCGGCCTGGATGGCGTGGAAGGGTTGTTCGTCGAACAAATTGACGACCGCCGCGCCTCGATCCTAATCTCACTTCTAGGGCGCGATTCGCGCGTCACCGTTGACGTCGGCAAGCTCCGGTCAGCGGGTGCGAAGTGAACACTTCCGCCGACCTCACGCACTCGACCCTGTCCGGGCCGGGTGCGGTAGCCGTTCAGCCCTACGCCTTCCCCCATTCCTGCGGCCCTGCCGCTCCGAAGCCTTCCTGGGCACCTCTCTCCCGACTGGCCGGCGCGCTTGATCCTCTTCAGGCGCGCCGGTCTTTTGTCGTCGGGTTCACATGGGACGCCTAAGGACAGTGAAGTCGACGCTCGGTAGCCTTCCGCCCAGGCTGGGCCGGCTCACCGACGACCATGGCCACAGTCGGACCCTCGAGCCCTGGCGTAAGTGGTACAGCCTCGCCGCCTGGTCCTCGGCGGCCCG
>CAIZKE010000080.1 GCA_903933475.1 uncultured Alphaproteobacteria bacterium
AACCTGATCGCCGCCGAGCCCGACATCGCCCGGGTTCCGCTGATGATCGACTCCTCCAAGTGGGAGGTGATCGAGGCGGGCCTGCGCTGCGTGCAGGGCAAGGCCATCGTCAACTCCATCTCCCTGAAGGAGGGCGAGGCGGCCTTCCTGAAGCAGGCCCGCGCCTGCCTGCGCTATGGCGCGGCAGTGGTGGTCATGGCCTTCGACGAGCAGGGCCAGGCCGACACCCTGGCGCGCAAGACCGAGATCTGTGCCCGCGCCTACCGGACCCTGGTGGACGAGGTGGGCTTTCCCCCCGAGGACATCATCTTCGACCCGAACATCTTTGCGGTCGCCACCGGGATCGACGAGCACGACAACTATGCCGTCGACTTCATTGAGGCGACGCGCTGGATCAAGGCCAACCTGCCCTACGCCCGGGTCTCCGGCGGCGTCTCAAACGTCTCGTTCAGCTTCCGGGGCAATGAGCCCGTGCGGCGGGCGATCCACGGGGTCTTCCTCTATCACGCCATCGCCGCGGGCCTGGACATGGGCATCGTCAACGCCGGCGACCTGCCCGTCTACGACGACATTCCCTTCGATCTGCGCGAGGCGGTGGAGGACGTCATCCTCAACCGGCCCCGGCGCCAACCGGCCCTGTCCAACACCGAGCGGCTGGTGGAGCTGGCGCCGACCTTCAAGGGCGGGAAGTCCGAAGTGAAGGGCCCGGACCTGGCCTGGCGCGAGGCGCCCGTGGCCGAGCGGCTGGCCCACGCCCTGATCCACGGGGTCACCGACTACATCGAGACGGACGTGGAAGAGGCCCGGCTGGCGGCGGGGCGTCCCCTGGAGGTCATCGAAGGCCCCCTGATGGACGGCATGAACCGGGTTGGCGACCTGTTCGGCGCGGGCAAGATGTTCCTGCCGCAGGTGGTGAAATCCGCGCGGGTGATGAAACAGGCCGTGGCCTGGCTCCTGCCCTTCATGGAGACCGAGAGCGCCGGCCAGGAACGCAAGAGCGCCGGCCGGATCCTCATGGCCACCGTCAAGGGTGACGTCCACGACATCGGCAAGAACATCGTCGGCGTGGTCCTGCAGTGCAACAACTACGAGGTCTTCGACCTCGGCGTCATGGTCCCGGCCGACCGGATCCTCGACGAGGCCGTGCGCCTGAAGGTGGACATGGTCGGCCTGTCGGGCCTGATCACCCCGAGCCTGGACGAGATGGTCTTTGTCGCCTCGGAGATGCAGCGGCGGGGCTTCCTGATGCCCCTGCTGATCGGCGGCGCCACCACCTCCAAGACCCACACGGCGGTGAAGATCGCCCCGGCCTACCCCTCGGGCTCCACCACCTACGTCCTCGACGCCAGCCGGGCGGTAGGCGTGGTCTCGGCCCTGCTTTCGCCCACCGAGCACGACCGTTTCACCGCCGAGACCACGGCCGAATATGCCCGGGTCCGCGAGCAGTTCGAGCGCAGCCAGGACAACCGGGGCCGGATGAGCCTGGCCGACGCCCGCCGGCGCGCCTTCACCACGGACTGGAGCCGGAACTCCCCGTCGCGGCCGTCCTTCACGGGCCTGCGGACCTTCGAGGACTGGGACCTGACGGACCTCGCCGAGCACATCGACTGGACGCCCTTCTTCGCCAGCTGGCAGCTCTTTGGACGGTTCCCGGCCATCCTCGAGGATGACATCGTCGGACAGGCCGCCCGCGACCTCTACACCGACGGCCGGCGGATGCTCGACCGGATGATCCAGGGCCGCTGGCTGACCGCCAAGGCGACGGTCGGATTCTGGCCAGCCAACGCCGAGGGCGACGACATCCTCGTCTATGCCGATGAGACCCGCGCGGAGGTCGCCGGTCGCTTCCACACCCTGCGCCAGCAGATGGTCCGCAATGACGGTGAGCGGGCGAACCTGGCCCTCTCCGACTTCATCGCCCCGGTCGGCGGCCCGCCGGACTGGCTGGGCGGCTTTGCCGTCACCGCCGGGCACGGCGAGATCGAGATGGCCGAGCGTTTCCGCCGGGACGGTGACGACTACTCCGCCATCCTCGCCACCTCCCTGGCCGACCGCCTGGCGGAGGCCCTGGCCGAGGCCCTGCACCGCAAGGTCCGTACCGAGCTCTGGGGCTATGCCTCGGACGAGGTCTTCGACCTGGAGTTCCTGATCGGCGAGAAGTACCGGGGAATCCGGCCCGCCGCCGGCTATCCGGCCCAGCCGGACCACACCGAGAAGGCCGAGCTCTTCCGGCTCCTCGAGGCAACGCCCCGGACGGGGATCACCCTCACCGAGAGCTTCGCCATGGACCCGCCCTCCAGCGTGTCCGGCCTCTACTTCAGCCATCCGGACAGCCACTATTTCGGCGTCGGCCGGATCGACCGCGACCAGGTGGAGGACTACGCCCGCCGCAAGGGCTGGGACCTCGCCACCGCTGAACGCTGGCTGGCCCCGATCCTCAGCTACGCTCCGGCGGGGTGAAGGTGGTGGCGGTGGGAGACCAGGGCTGGCAATCAGGACGCTGCCTACGTGCCGGCAATACCTGTAGCGCTCGCTACACCCTCTCTTCGCTGGCACCGGGTCATAGAAAATCGCCGAAATCCGACTCGACATAGGCGGGTCACAGGCCGGGAACCCTGGGGGACAGATCCGTGAGCATTGGATGGAAGCACCTGGTCGCAATGTTGGCTCTTGGCCTGATGACCTTGGCCTGCGCCCCGCCACCGGCTTTAGCGGCTCCATTCGTCGCTTCAAGCGATACAACTTCTAGTTGCCCCCCCCCCCCCTCCTGGAGGCCAGTTACGCGTCGCGCGGGTCTGGATCGTAGCCGGACAAAGCCAAGCGACAACATTTGGAATGAACCCGAACACGCTTCCAGCGACCTGGAGACCCGACCCAGAAGTTCGGATTTGGGTGAGCGGCCTTGAGCCAACGCCCAGCCGTTGGGAGACATATCTCGCGGGGGTCAACTCCGCCCCCAGGGGGCAATGGGGACCAGAACTACAGCTTTCGGCACGACTGCGGCGCGAGGCTCCGACAACCCAACTCTTCATCATCAAGCACGCTCCCGGGCAGACGGGGGCCGCGTTCGACCCCAGTGAGAACGATTGGAGCCCCGAGAGCACTGGCGAGGCATGGGACCGCCTGCGCGGCATGGTCTGGGCGGCGG
>CAIZKE010000081.1 GCA_903933475.1 uncultured Alphaproteobacteria bacterium
CCGGAGGACGGCAGCGCGCCCTACGACCGGTTCCGGGACCGGATCGTGTTTCCCATCGTGGAGGGGCGGGGGCGGATTGTCTCCTTCGGCGGCCGGGCCATGGATCCGGAAGCCCGGGCCAAGTACCTCAACGGCCCGGAGACCGAGCTCTTCCACAAGGGCCGGACCCTCTACGGCCTGCCGGAGGCCCGGCGACTTCTCGCTTCCGCGCCGCCAGACGCCCAACCCGCCCTGGTCGTGGTCGAAGGCTACATGGATGTCATCGCCTGCCAGAGGGCGGACATTGCCGCGGTCGCCCCCCTGGGCACGGCGCTGACCGAGGAGCAGATGGAACTGCTCTGGCGTCGCCACCCCGAGCCCACCCTTTGCTTTGACGGCGACCGGGCCGGACGCCAGGCGGCCTTCCGCGCCATGGACCGGGCCCTGCCCCTCCTGACCCCCGCTCGCAGCTTCCGGTTCAGCGTCGTGGAGGGCGGCAAGGATCCCGACGATGTCCTGCGCGAGCAGGGCGCAGCCGCCCTACGAGGCCAGCTGTCGCGGACGACCGGCTTTTCCGAGATGCTGTTCCGGCGGGAGTTGGAGAGCGAACCCCTGGATACGCCCGAGCGCCGGGCTGGCCTCAAGGCGAGGCTGCGGGCCGCCGCCTCGCGGATCGCCGACCGCGACCTCCAGTCTGCGTACCGGGACGACCTGCTGGCCCGGTTCGAGGCCGCTCTGCCCTCCCGCGCCGCGCCTTTCCAGGGGCCTGACGGACGGCGCCGGTCCTCGGGCCAGGGCCGGGCCTGGATCGACCCGGCGCCGACATCCCTGGGTCGATCGGCCGCCCGGCGGCTGGCTTCGGACCTGGACCTCGCCGCTGCCGCCCTGGTGCGCTGGATCCTCGACGATCCCGCCTGTCTGGATGCCTTCCTGGAGACTCCGTTCGCCGCCTCTGGCTTCGGCGAACCCGCCCTTGCGGGATTGGTCAAGGAAATCATCCGGCTGCGACTGGAGTCTGAACATCTTGACTCGCAGGGTCTCGCACGCCATCTGGCAGGAAGAGATTTTGAAGCTCTTTTGACAGACATCGACCGGGCCGCTGCGAAATCGGGCGCGCCCTTCCTCAAACAGGATGTCTCCCTCGAGGACGCAAGATCGCAGTGGTCGCAGGCCTTCGCCCGCCTTTCCAGGCTGGTGGCCCTCGATGAAGCCGTGTCCACCGCCAAGGGTAACCTTGGTGGCGCGTTATCCGTGGACGCCTTCTCGAGGCTGAAGGGTGAGCGTGACCGACTGCGACGACAGATCAGAAACTGGCAGGACGAACCCTGACGACAGCGCCTGGGCGCTGCACCCCTTTCTAGCTTCGGACCCCGCGCAGGCGGTTCCGGAAAGCGGAGATCCTGATGAGCACCACCCCCGCCGAAACCGAAGTCGCCGACACCCCCTCCAGCGATGGCCCGCTGCTCGACCTGACTGACGCTGGCGTCAAGAAGTTCATCAAGCAGGCCAAGGCCCGCGGCTACGTCACCATGGACGAGCTGAACAAGGTCCTGCCCTCGGAGGAGGTAACCTCCGAGGCGATCGAGGACACCTTGGCCATGCTGTCCGAGATGGGCGTCAATGTGGTCGAGGCCGAGGAGGACGCCGAGGGCGGGGAGGTGGCCGTCCGCGAGGAAACTGCGGTCATCGAGACCCAGAAGGAGGCCGCCTACGACCGTACGGACGATCCCGTGCGGATGTACCTGCGCGAGATGGGCTCGGTGGAGCTGCTCTCCCGGGAAGGCGAGATCGCCATCGCCAAGCGTATCGAAGCCGGCCGCGACACCATGATCCGGGGCCTCTGCGAGAGCGCCCTGACCTTTGAGGCCATCATGGTCTGGCGCGAGGAGCTGGGCACCGGCCGCATCCTGCTGCGCGAGGTGATTGACCTCGAGCAGACCTATGGCGGCGTCAGCGCGGCTGCCGAGGCCCTGGCCCTGGCCGCCCAGGTCGCAGAGGCTGCCGAAGCCGCCGAATCCGCTGAGGTCACTGAGGACGGCGAGGCCATCGCCAAGGCGGAGGGCGACGACGACGACGACTTCGACGACGGCGCCGGCCCGACCATCAGCGCCATGGAAAGCGAGCTCCGCGAGGGGGTCATGCTGACCCTCGACGCCATCGCCGCCGAGTTCGACGCCTTCCGCGCCCTGCAGGAGAAGCTGGTCGGCAAGCGTCTGAAGGGCGAGGACCTGTCGGAGGCTGACCGGGGCGCCCACGCCGCCGCCACCGGGACCATCGTCCAGCACCTGAAGACCCTGAAGCTGAACAACAACCGTATCGAGGCCCTGGTCGAGCAGCTCTACGCGATCAACAAGCGCCTGATGGGCCTTGAGGGCCGGCTCATGCGCCTGGCCGACGGCTATGGCATCAATCGCAGCGAGTTCCTGAAGACCTACCTGGGTGCGGAGCTGGATCCGACCTGGAGCGCGCAGGTCAAGGCCCTGGGCGTGCGCTGGACCAAGTTCGCCGAGAACGAGGCGGCCCAGGTCTTGGCCATCCGCCAGGAAATCGCCTCCCTGGCCACCGAGTCCGGCGTGCCCATCGACGAGTACCGGCGCATTGTCCACACCGTCCAGAAGGGTGAGCGCGAGGCCCGGCAGGCCAAGAAGGAGATGGTCGAGGCCAACCTGCGCCTGGTCATTTCCATCGCCAAGAAATACACGAACCGTGGCCTGCAGTTCCTTGATCTTATTCAGGAAGGCAACATTGGCCTCATGAAGGCCGTGGACAAGTTCGAGTACCGCCGGGGCTACAAGTTCTCGACCTATGCCACCTGGTGGATCCGGCAGGCCATCACCCGGTCCATCGCCGACCAGGCCCGCACCATCCGCATCCCGGTGCACATGATCGAGACGATCAACAAGATCGTCCGCACCTCCCGCCAGATGCTGCACGAGATCGGTCGCGAGCCCACCCCCGAGGAGCTGGCCGAGAAGCTGGCCATGCCCCTTGAGAAGGTCCGCAAGGTCCTGAAGATCGCCAAGGAACCCATCAGCCTCGAGACCCCCATCGGTGACGAGGAGGACTCGCACCTGGGCGACTTCATCGAGGACAAGAGCGCCATCCTGCCCATCGATGCGGCCATCCAGTCGAACCTGCGCGAGACCACCACCCGGGTCCTGGCCTCCCTGACCCCCCGGGAGGAGCGGGTCCTGCGCATGCGCTTCGGCATCGGCATGAACACCGATCACACCCTCGAGGAGGTGGGCCAGCAGTTCAGCGTGACCCGCGAGCGGATCCGCCAGATCGAGGCCAAGGCCCTGCGCAAGCTCAAGCACCCC